>JAQCAK010000351.1 GCA_027621895.1 Pseudomonadota bacterium
GGAAGACAGTTGATCAAGACGGTGGCTGACGCGATCAAGGCGTTCCGCTTTGAGTGGAAGTCTGACACCTTCTCACTGACCACGAGCAGCGGTATCTGCTACGTGACGGAAGACACGGAATCTGTCACCCGCATCATGACGGGAGCGGATTCTGCCTGTATTGCGGCGAAGGAAGCCGGTAGAGACCGTATCCAGGAATACAGCGCAGACGACTCGGCCATGGAACACCGCCAGGACATCATGGAGTTTGTGTCCCATATCGACCGGGCGCTGGATAACAACCGGTTCGAACTGAATTGCCAGAAGATCCAGTCAATCTTCGAGGACGAGGACAGCACCCATTACGAGATTCTGCTGACGGTGCTGGATGAAGATGACAAGCCGCTGCCGCCTCAGGATTTCATCATCGCAGCGGAGCGTTATAACCGGATGGGATCAGTTGACCGCTGGGTGATTCGCAACGCTTTTGACTTTATTGCTGCCAACATCCTGAAGTTCGACCATGTCGGGCACTTCTCGATCAATATCTCGGGCAACTCACTGACGGAACCCGATTTTATGGATTACGTGCTGGAACAGTTCGACAGGACGAAGCTGCCGGCATCAAAAATCTGTTTTGAGATCACGGAGACCTCGGCAGTCGGTAACCTCGACGACGTCGTCGATTTCATGGAGAAGATGAAGATCATCGGGGTCGAGTTCTCACTGGATGATTTCGGTACCGGCCTTTCATCCTATTCCTACCTGCGCAGCCTGCCGGTGGACTACCTGAAGATTGATGGCATCTTTGTGAAGGACATCAAGGATAATCCCAGCGACTATGCGGTGGTAAAATCCATCAATGAAATTGGCCATTTCATGGGCAAGAAGACCATCGCCGAGTATGTTGAAGACGATGAGATCGTTGAGATTCTTCGCGAGATCGGCGTTGACTACGCCCAGGGTTGGGGAATCGGCAAGAAGATTCCCGTTCGGGACCTGATCAGTTAAACAATGCTGATCCGATCAGCCTGAGAGCATCAGGCTGATTCGATCAGATCACAGACACCATTGACGATTTGTTCCGCCTCTTCGTCTGAGATAATCAGGGGCGGCAGCAGGCGAACCACGCGCTCCGCGGTCACGTTGATCAGCAGTCCCTTTTCCAGAGCCTTTCCCACCAGTTCTCCGCAGGGTTGATCCAGTTCGATACCGATCATCAGTCCCTTACCGCGAATGTCACGAACATTGTTCAGGCCGCCCAGCCTTTCCTGGAATTGGGCCATCATGCGATCGCCGAGTTCCGCTGCCCGGGTTGCGAGGTCCAGGCGTTCGACCTCATCAAGGACTGTATTACCAACAGCACATGAAAGCGGATTACCGCCGAAGGTCGACCCATGGTTGCCAGGCCCTAGCACCTCGGAGGCCTTGCCCCTGGCCAGGCAGACGCCAATGGGGATACCGTTACCCAGTCCCTTGGCAACGGTCACTACGTCCGGCACGATGCCAGACTGCTGGTAGCAGAAGTAGGTGCCAGTGCGGGCGTTGCCGGTCTGGATCTCGTCCAGGATCAGCAGCCAGTCGTGCTCATCACAGATCCTGCGGAGTTCTTTCAGGTAGTCATCATCGGGCACCCGAATACCGCCTTCTCCCTGGATGGGTTCCACCATGACAGCAACCACGCTTTTGTTGTGCTCGGCGACGCTGTTTACAGCCTCCACGTCGTTGTAGGGCACCCTGACGAATCCGTGCACCAGCGGTTCAAAGCCAGCCTGCACCTTGCGATTACCGGTAGCGGTCAGGGTTGCCAGGGTCCTGCCGTGAAATGAGGCATCGGCCACTATGATGGACGGATTATCGATACCCTGCTTGTGTCCATAGAGTCGCGCGATCTTGATGGCGCATTCGTTGGCTTCAGCGCCCGAATTGGCGAAAAACATGTTGTCCATGCCTGAGATGGCCTTCAGTTTTTCAGCCAGTTGCTCCTGCTGTGGAATATGGTACAGGTTGGAGGTATGCAGCAGGGTGCTGCCCTGATCTGCCAGGGTCCTGGCGACCGCCGGGTTGGCATGTCCCAGGATCACAACGGCGAGCCCGGAAAGTGCATCCAGGTAGCGTTTGCCGTTGCTGTCGGTCAGCCATGCACCCTCACCTGAAGTGAAGGCGACGTCCTGTCTTCCATAGGTCGGCATTACGGCTTCTGAAGTCATTGGGGCTCCGGGCGGTCTTTACCGCGGAAAAGGCCGGATTCTAAACTGCGGGTTAATGGACGTCTACTGAGCGACTTTCCCCCGTATACGGTATTCAGGTCCCTCTCGGTCCTGGCGAGTAACGCTGGTGGCTCTTAATGGACGTCTACTCGACGCTGGTACCCCGTAAACGGTATTCAGGTCCCTCACGGTCCTGGCGGGTAACGCTGGTGGCTCTTTATGGACGTCTACTTGTCGGCGTTTCCCCGTATACGGTATTCAGGTCCCTCTCGGTCCTGGCGAGTAACGCTGGTGGCCCTTTATGGACGTCTACTCGACGCTGGTACCCCGTAAACGGTACTAAGGTCCCTCTCGGGGTTGGCGAGTAACGCTGGTGGCCCACCAGCACCGGGTATTCCGATGGGGAATTGTGCTATTCCGTCAGGCACAGGAAATGTCCTGCCAAAATGGTCGGCAAACAAGGTAAAATGCGCGCCTCAAAGTAAACTGACAATGGAACAACGATGGAAATTCACGAGTCAATCCGTGAACAGATAGCGGGTAATCCGGTTCTGCTCTACATGAAAGGTTCTCCGGACCAGCCGCAATGCGGTTTTTCAGCCCAGGTCGTCCAGGTGCTGATGGCCTGCGGCGAACGGTTCGCCTACATTGATATCCTCGCCAACCCGGAGATTCGGGCCAACCTGCCACAGGTCTCAGACTGGCCGACCTTTCCGCAGCTGTTTATCGACGGCGAACTGGTCGGTGGCTGCGACATCGTCGTCGAAATGTACCAGAGCGGTGAGTTGCAGCCGATGATCAAGCAGGCTGCATCTGCCGGCGCATGAAAGGACTGACCCGGCTGTAGCGAGGCGGCATTTATCGTATACTGCCCGTTCAGTCATACCCAATGATCGAGGAAAAGAAATGAGCTTGAAAGGCACGCAGACAGAACAGAATCTTAAAGACGCTTTCGCGGGTGAGTCACAGGCGAACCGCCGTTATCTCTACTTCGCTGCCAAGGCTGATGTGGAAGGCTACAATGATGTATCAGCTGTCTTCCGTTCGACAGCTGAAGGCGAAACCGGCCATGCTCACGGTCACCTGGAATACCTGGAAGAGACGGGCGACCCCGCAACTGGCTTGCCCATTGGCGGCACATCCGACAACCTCAAAGCAGCGATTGC
>JAQCAK010000352.1 GCA_027621895.1 Pseudomonadota bacterium
CGATGAGATTCCTGGCGTGCTCCAGGTAATCAAACGCCAGTACGTATCCGCCTCCCGACTGCAGGCTGGCCTGCCAGCGAAAGCCGGGGGTCGGCACGCCCGCGTCAGCGATAGCCTCGGCACCCTGCCTTTCCCGCCTGGCGTATCGACCCGCAAAACGTCCGACAAAAACCTCGATCAGCAACGGCCCCGATGCATCTTCCGCCAGGGCAACAATACGCTTGCCGGGCAGCAGTCGATGAACTTTTCGAACGCTCATGGTGGCCGCACCTGATGTCAGGTTCAGCGATAGCTGAAAGGGCTCCCTCACCTGTCGCCCGGCGCGGACGAGCGATGCTGCGTCAAGTTGGTTCATGGTGTGTGCTACTCATCGCCGTGAAAAAAACGGACAATCCGGCGGATTCGCTTCCTGTCTGTCTCGTCGAGCCGGCTTCCAGTATAGGCCCCCTGGTAAGCCAGGTAGAACCTGAGTTGGTCCGTGGCTGACAAACGGTACCGCGCCACCTTGTGAAGGCAGGCCAGGTCCTTAATGATGCCGCGAGAAAGAAAAGGTTCCGGCATTTTCCGGCCCTGGGGACAATCAATCAGGAATACCCGGGCGCTGGGGGCGTCCACCTCAACCAGAATGTTACGCCATTTGAGGTCGCCGTGAACGAAGCCCTGCTCATGCATGGTACGAACCATGCCAGCAAGGCGACGAATGACACCCCGACGCCATTCTGGGACAAGCAGCAGGTCTTTCCTTGATGCCGCACAGGCGAACAGGTCAAGAGTCCCGGGACGTTCCTCGGTCACCACCAGACCGCAGTAGCCAGACTCGAATCGGCCTTCACCACAGGCGACGACCCTGGCGGTCGGTATACCCTGGGCCTCGAACCAGAGCAGGTTCTCCCACTCGGCCCGGGCTCGACTGCGACCTGCCAGACGGCGCATTCCCCTGCCTCTTACCGCATAACGTTTCACATAATAGTGGCCCGACCCCAGCGAAACTCTCAGCAGGGTACTCATCCAGTTCTCGTTGATGATGTCACCCGAAAGATTCAGCACCGATCCGGGCGATGCGAACGCCTCCCGCTCAACCGGATCGTCAGAATGCAGCTGCCATCTCATGGAATTTCTGTCAGCTCCCGGAGGGCATCGGGCAGGGTCGGGTGGTCCTGAAGATAAAGCTGTCGTGCCCGGGACATGACCCGCCGCCAGAAGCCGCGTTGCTGCCGCAGGCTGGTCCGCCAGTCCTCGCCGCGATAAACGCGCAGAAATCGCAGCAGGTCCCGGCGTGTCAGCTGCCGGTCAAATGCAGAGAACAGCAGCGCACCCAGGTCTTTCACCAGCCAGCGATCCGGCACACGGGAACGGATCTGGGCACGATGCAGATCGATCAGACGCAGATCCTGATGCTCGTCCTCGTGCATCAGAAAGTGGCATAGATAAAAGTCCCGATGATTGACACCCGCCTGGTGCATCCGTCGCGCCATGTCCGCAATTCTGGTGGTCAGCAGCCATTTTTCCACGGCATCGGCGGGTTCGTGGTGTTCAAGGCTGACACGATTTTCCAGGTCACGGGTCATGATGGCTGACCGCCGGCTGGCCGGATTGCCACCTTCTTCAAGGTAGAGCACCGCCTCCATGGTGGGTACGCCGGCGTCGGTCAGCCGCTGTATTGCCAGCCATTCATTTCTCGCACCCAGAACCGGCAGCCGAAGCTGCACCAGGTTCTTGAAAATCTCTCCCCAGCCGACGCCGCGATGAATCTTGAGAAAATAGGACTTTCCCTGAATGGACAGCCGCAGGGTTCGTCGCCGGGAAACCTCTCGAAACACTTCACCCTCAAGACGATCGAGCTGCTCAAACAGGTTCTCCCTGGAAAAGGTGTTTTCCAGCTCCGTGACCATCCAGATATCGTTCAATTCGCACCTATCAGGTCAGCTGCCCTTACCGGCATCTCATAGATATCAGCACGGCGGGCAAACTCAATGCCCTGGCGGGACCACTCATCCCGGCTGGCAGAGCTCAGCATGGACTCAAGCATCTGGTTAAAGTGTTCCTGGTGAAATGGCGAGGGCACGAGTTGTCCCGCACCGGATTCCTCGACATAGGGCGCGTATCCGCAGACATCTGTTGCCAGCACCGGCAGCCCGGCCACAATAGCTTCAAGAATGACCGTCCCCGTGTTCTCGACATAGGCGGGATGCACCAGCAGATCCGCCCCCATCAGGAATCGGGGAATGTCATCGCGTCCCTTGAAAATCTGGACCCGGTCGCCAATCCCCAGTTTTCTGGCCATGCGCTCGAACTGACCTGGATTATCCTGGCCGATTACCATCAGACGGGAGCGGGCCAGTAGACTGTCTGGAAGCGAACGCATGGCAATCAGGGTTCGGTCGAGTCCCTTGGTAATAAAACCCGAGCCGATCATCAGCAACAGCAGGTCGTTTTCCCCGAGATGCATTTCAGCGCGAAAAGCCTGCCTGATGCTGTCACGGTTTGGTGGTGCGATTCTGTCCCGCGAAATGCCGGGCGTCAGCATATGGATGCGTTCAGGCTGCGTGTCGTAGTATTTTCTGAACAACGGCACCTGAACCGGTGAAATCATGAGTATCCGGGTCTGCGATTCCCGGCCAAACACCGCGCGCTCAAAGTCCGCAAACAAACGGTAGCGAGGCAGAAACCGGTACACGAGGCTGCGCTGGTTTCTCGCCTTGTCTTCATAGCAGCTGTCCGCAGCGTAGTAGACGTCCAGGTCAGGCATCTTGTTAAAGCCCACCAGTCTGTCTACCGGCCAGTGTTCAAGGTGCTCCATCACCCAGGCGTGAAACTTCCGATAACGGGTATGGTTCGTCAGCGTATGCACCGGGACGCGAATCACCTCAAAACCGGGAGGGATGTCTCCCTGCCACATCAGGGTGTAGACCCTGATGTGATAGCCCCGGGCCTGCAGCTGTTCTGCAATCCTCAGGAAATCGCGCTGCAGGCCGCCGTAGGGAAAATACTTGAAGAGGCAGAAAGCGATCGTGCCCTTCGATGCAGCGACTTCCTCGAGTCGGTCCAGCGCCACCTGCTCGATAAAGCTGGCGGCATGTTCGTGCAGCGAGTAAATGTCCGCAGAATGGGCATAAGCCCGGCCGCGCTCGATCCATTTCTGCCGGTCCTGGTCATCCAGCATGTCCTCAAGTTTGCGGTTCAGCTCCCGCTGGTGAAAAGGCGACGACACCAGCTGGCCCATCCCGGATTCTGTGATATAGCGTGCATAACCACAGTTGTCAGTCGCCAGGACAGGAAGCCCGGCGACCACCGCCTCGAGCAGAACAATACCGGCCGCCTCGTCGAGGGCCGCAAGGATCAGCAGATCCGC
>JAQCAK010000353.1 GCA_027621895.1 Pseudomonadota bacterium
GGGTCCTGTGGACCCCTGGGCTTTTTCATCGGCCCCATGGTTGGCGGCGCCATGTACCAGGTTGATCCCGTGCTGCCCTACTACTCCGCCGCGGTACTCTATGGCTTACTCACCGTCGCCATGGTGTTCCTTGCCCGACGGGTTACCGTCCACCGGCCCGAACAGCAGTCCTGAGGATATACGGCACCCATCAGGAATGCTGATCCCTTGATGTCGTTCAGGTCGCCAGCCTGAAGAAGTAGACGGAATTGCCGTCGCGGTTTCCCCGCTGGATATCGCTGCGATAACTGTCGCTGGAGGCATTCGACGTATCTTTTTGCCGGATGATAATCATGGCCACCGTGTTCGGCTCCTGACCTGCTGAAGACGGCAGGGTGACCATCCTTTTCGGGTCAATATTCAGCGTATCGATGCCTTCCCTGAACAGCACGACATAAGCGGTCGCCCGGGGCTTGATGCGAGTACCGGTATCGTAAGCCGGAATATTCAGCAGGTTCACCAGGTCCAGGGCGAGCGGTTCGTACATGTCCCCCGGGAACGATTCCTTGTCATCGACCCGCTCAAAGCTGAAGCTGTTGTCCCGGACCTTTGCCCCAATTTCGTAAAAACCCGTGTAAGGGGTCGCAAGTACCTGTTCGGCCGAGGTTTCATCCAGCAGCCTTTCGACGATATTGTTGGGTAGCGCCTTGTTGGCCCCAACCGAATTTTCACTGTACTTGATACCGGCCAGCGCAAAGCTCGTTACCAGCATTAATCCTGCAAAACTCATCAGTCGTTTCATGTTTTTCTCCAAAAGGATTCCAGACGGAACCTGACTGCCAATTTGTGTGAAGTCCCAGATTGTTTGTTGTCACTGGGATCTAAGACGCAGAGTTTGCCGTTTAGGTTTGAAGAAAAAAGAAAATTACGGTGAACGGCCCTTTTCAGGCGGTAGAAATCGACCGCGTACGGCAGGAAGAAGGTCTGGAGAGATAAAATGCCGGCGTGCTGCGGGAAATCAGTCGTTTTCCAGCGTATAGCAGCGATACCCGACCCCGCAATCCCTATCCACCTGCTATTCGGGGGATGAGATAGACCTCGGCATCCTCGGGTATCGGTGTGTTCCAGCTATCCCGGTAGATCGTGCCGTTGATGGACACGGCAATGCCCTGCTCCATCTGGCGAGCCATCTTCGGATAGCGATCGGTCAGTCGCTCCAGCAGTTCACGGATGGTACTGGCCTCGATTTCAATCGAGGCCAGACCGTCCGCCGCTTCCCTGACTGGTCCTGAAAGGGATACCTCCACCGGGATGGCTCGCGCTAGGCCGCCACTTCCGGTTTGGCATCATCCAGAGCTTTCAGGATGCGCGGTGGGGACATGGGTACGTGGGTCATGCGAACTCCGACAGCATTGGTGACCGCATTACCGATCGCCGCGAGGGGCGGGACGATTGAGGTTTCACCGACACCACGTATCCCGTAGGGATGGTTGGGATTGGGAATCTCGAGGATCATCGTGTCAATAAACGGCAGATCCGAACAAACCGGGATCCGGTAGTCCAGGAAACCCGCGTTCTGCAGGGTGCCGTCCTTGCCGTAGATGTATTCCTCGTTCAGCGTCCAGCCAATACCCTGGGCCGCTGCACCCTGGAACTGACCTTCCACGTAGGTGGGATGGATCGCCTTGCCGGCGTCCTGAACCACGGTATAACGCAGTATCTGCGTCTTGCCCGTTTCCGGATCAACTTCCACATCCACAATGTGCGAGGCAAAGGAAACCCCCGCACCGTCTGCTGTTACCTCGTGGTGACCTGCGATCGGACCGCCCGTGTTACCGGCTTTCTTCGCTATATCCTTGAGAGAAAGCGGTGGCAGGTTGCTGTGCTCGTTACCGACAGCCCGCGCCTCACCGTTTTCCCAGACAACAGCCGCCACCGGAATATCCCACATCTTGGCAGCACGTTCCTTCAGCACTTCGATCGCCTTGCGGGCAGCAAAGATCGTCGCCATACCTGAGGAGAAAGTGCCTCGGCTGCCTTCCGTGGTGTCATTGTGACCCAGTGATGCGGTATCCCCGATGTTGGCCTTGACGCTTTCGTAAGGGATACCCAGTTCCTCGGCCGCAATCAGCGACAGGGATGCCCGGGCACCACCCACATCGACCGTACCCACCGTCAGGTTGACGGTACCGTCTGAACTGATATTCAGATCACTGCAGGTCTGGCCGCCAATGTTGAACCAGAAACCGCAGGCCACACCACGCCCCTGGTTCTTGCCCAGCTTCGCTTTCATGTGCGGATGGTCACGTACCGCTTCAAGGGTCGCTTCAATCCCGATGGGGCCCCAGACGGGTCCATAAGGTGCCAGCGTCCCTTCTTTTGCAACGTTCTTGAGGCGAAGTTCAACGGGATCCATGCCCAGCTCTTTAGCCAACTGGTCGATGGTGCTCTCAACGCCGAAAGCCATCATGGGCGCCGAGGGTGCTCGATAGGCAGCGACCTTGGGTCGATTGCACAGCACGTTCACACCAATCGCCTTGTTGTTGGCAATGTTGTAACAGGCCCAGGCTGTCATACCGCCCAGCATGGCCCACATGCCGGGCCAGGCACCATTCATATAACGGCATTCCGCACGGGCTGCGACAATCGTGCCGTCTTTTTTGGCACCAATCTTGATGTCCATTGAGGTGGAACAGGTCGGACCGGAGGCCTTGAAGACTTCTTCCCGACTCATCACCATTTTCACAGGCCGGTTCGCCTTGCGGGACAGGGCCAGTGCAATAGGCTCCATCCACACGTGGGTCTTGCCGCCAAAACCGCCACCGATTTCTGATGAAGTGACCTTGAGCTTGGCAATGTCCATGCCCAGCATCTGGGCGCAGACATTCCGGTACTGAAAGTGCCCCTGGGTGGTCACCCATAGCTCACCCGTTCCATCCGGGCTCACACTTGCCAGACAGGCATGGGGCTCGATATAGCCCTGGTGAGTCTGTTCAGTCTTGTAGCTCCGCTCCAGGATGATGTCAGCCTGCTTGAAACCTTCATCAAGGTCACCGTGACCAAACTCTGCTCGATTCATCAGGTTGGCGGGCTGGCCTTCCTGGGCATACCGCGGCTGGACCGCCGGCGCGTCAGGCGCCAGTGCTTCATCAACATCGGTGACATGTGGCAGTTTCTCGTAAGTCACCTTGATCAGCTTGAGTGCTTTCTTCGCGGTGGACTTGTCTATGGCGGCGACCCCGGCGACTGCATGCCCGTCATAAAGCACCCGATCACGTGCCATGCAGTTCTCGAGGGTATCGCACTGCTCTGTATTCCCGTTGGAAAGATCCGGCAGATCGGCCGACGTAATCACTGCTTTGACGCCAGGCA
>JAQCAK010000354.1 GCA_027621895.1 Pseudomonadota bacterium
CCGGTCAGCACCACGGCCGTCAACAGGGCGATCAGACAGGTGATCGTCAGCATCCGCCTGCCCAGGTCCTTCGCCTGTATCAGCAGAAACCCGGTAACGGTAATGGCGAAACCGTAAGACATGGCGGCAATGGCAGGATTCTCGAGACGGCCGAAACCAAACAGGCGGGGTTCCGGCAGTGGCTGGTACTCCGGCAGCGCAAAATGCAGGTAGATCGACAGCAGCGCGGACAGGGTGGCGCAACCGGCGACCGTGACCAGCAGATAACGCTGGAAAGGTGCAAACCGGCGGGTGCTGATCACGCATCCCCCCATAAAAGCGAGAATCAACAGGCCATAACCCAGGTAGGCCGCCGGTCGATCTGTGGCTGCCCAGGTGGCAGAAACACCCAGGTAAGCCAGCAATCCGGCTGTCGCCCACCAGGCAGTTGTCTGTCCGGCCAGGTGTTTCCGCAAATCTGGCAGGACCAGCGCCGGGATCATCAACAGTGCCAGCAGGTAGGTCGAAAAGGCATTGATCTTGCCGTTCTCGGCGAGGAAAAAGAGCGCAGGCGTCAGCAGGACCAGGCTGGCCAGGCAGTAAGCGAGGATCCTTGATACTTTCGCGCTCATTCTTTTTTTATTACTTTTGCTTCTAACGAATTGAATTCTTAGTCTACGCGATCAGGCAGTGCAAGGCGTAGAATCTCGCGTTCATTCTAATACCAGCGGGTCCGCAGAAGATCTGCTGTTGTCATCATGACGACCATACTCGATAAACTGGATCTGGAAACCAAAGCAGACGCGATTGTTGAACGCATTCATGGCTACCTGGATGCGGGCAAGCGGGTGTTCACAACCAGCTCATTTCAGTCACAGAGCCTGCCGCTGCTGCACATGATCAGTCGGGTGGATCGGGACATCCCGGTCTTCTACACCAATACCGGCTTCCTGTTCCCCGATACCATTCGTTTCGCAGAACAGGTGGCAGCGCAGCTGAACCTGCGTGTTATCGGCCTGCGACCGGAAGTCACCAAGATCCGGCAGATGGATGCCGCTGGCCGCTTCCTGTATGCCTCTGATCCGGACCACTGCTGCTACCTGAACAAGGTGGCGCCACTGGAACCGATCCTGATCGAATATGACGTCTGGATCAACGGGGTCCGTGCCGACCAGAGCGACGTGCGCAGCCAGTTGCACGAGGAAGAGGCCGCGCCTCACGATTGCCTGCGTTACCACCCGATGCTGGGCTGGGACTCGCGCATGGTTTACTACTATCGACAGCAGCACGACCTGCCGGCGCACCCCCTTGAAGAAAAAGGTTACATGAGTATCGGTTGCGAACCCTGCACGATCCGTTTCTCGGGTGATGGTAACCAGCGCAACTCGCGCTGGTTCGGCATGAACAAGACGGAGTGTGGGCTCAACACGACACTGGTCGCAGGCGAAAAATCCGCATGAAGATCATGATCACTGGTGGTGCCGGCTATATCGGCAACGAACTCGTCTACCGTTTGTCTGCAGAACCCGGGGTTAAAGATATCCTGGTTTACGACAACCTGTGCAAGGGCAACTACAACCTGTTCACCGGTTTGCGGAAGGTGCCCGGCAATAACGTGCGATTCGTGCAGGCCGATATCCTGGATTCCCGTTCGCTGCGCAAGCACATGGAAGGCATGGATGTGGTGATCCATCTGGCCGCCAAGGTCGAAACCCCGTTTGCTGACCAGAATGCCCATGATTTTGAGCAGACCAATCACTGGGGTACAGCTGAAATCGTCTACACCGCCGAGGAAGTCGGCATCGGCCGACTGATCTATCTTTCCAGCCAGTCGGTATACGGCCAGGGGGAAGTAGCCAGCACCGATCATCCGCGGGTGCCCACCAGCTACTATGCACTGTCGAAGATGCGTGGCGAGGATCATGTGCTGCGTTTGATGGAAAAGATGCCGGTGCAGCTGATCCGCTGTGCGAACGTGTACGGCTATTCAAAGAACCTGCGTGTCGAAACGGATATTAACCAGCTGATCTTCGATGCCCATTTCACCAACCGCATCAGCATCCATGGCGATCCTGAGCGACTCGTCACTTACATCAGCCTATACCGGGTTGTCGAGGTGCTCGCACGCATCGTCAAAACCGAGATGCCGTCTGACGTTTTCAACCTGTCACACCAGGATCTGTCGGCGATGAACCTGGTGGACGCGCTGCGGGAAATCTATCCGTCGCTGGAAACCATCTTTGTCGATCAGCATATCCCGGCGCACAACCTGACCGTCGCGGGCGATACCCGACTGCAACCCCTGTTGCCCGGCAACACGACGATTGTCGAAGACCTGATCAAGTTCAGGGAACTGTTCACCTTCTAGCGACTGCTTGTCGGCTGCGCTGTAGCTTGTGCCAGCCAGCAGTTACAATGCCTGTTGAATGAGCAATGCGTCTTGCACGCTTTACTCCGTGTTGTATTCCAGGTGAGTCCTCCTATGAAAGTCGTTCCTGTCATCCTGTGCGGTGGTTCCGGTACCCGGTTGTGGCCGCTGTCCCGTGAGTTGTACCCCAAGCAGTTGCTGTCCCTGGTTGACGACTATTCCCTGCTGCAGAACACTGTCACCCGGTGCCAGGCTCATCCGGATGTGGAAGCGCCGATCCTGGTGTGCAATGAGGAACATCGATTCCTGGTGGCTGAACAGCTGCGTGAAATCAATGTCGATCCCGCCCGGATCATCCTGGAACCCGAGGGCCGCAACACCGCACCCGCTGTAGCCATCGCCGCCCACGAGGCGCTTCGGGACGAGGACGACGTGATCCTGGTGGTGCTGCCTTCCGATCACATCATCAAGGATCAAGGGGCTTTCATGGCAGCCCTGACCCTGACCATTGCCCACGCGGAAGCCGGGCACCTGGCCACCTTCGGCGTCGTGCCGGATCGCCCCGAAACCGGGTACGGCTATATCCGGAAAGGAGAACTGCAGGATGGCGCGTACCAGGTCGTAGCGTTTGTTGAAAAGCCTGACAGGGCGACCGCCATCGAGTACTTCCAGAGCCAGGACTATTACTGGAACAGTGGCATGTTTGTATTCCGGGCATCACGGTACCTGGCTGAACTGGAATGCCACCGTCCTGATATTGCCAGCGCCATGACCACAGCCGTCCAGCGCGTCCAGCAGGACCTGGATTTCACCCGCCTGGACGAGGCAGCTTTCAGGGCCAGCCCCTCGGATTCCATTGACTATGCAGTGATGGAAAAAACGGACGAGGCAATCGTGGTTCCCCTGGATGCGGGCTGGAGTGACGTCGGGTCCTGGGATGCACTCTGGCAGGTGTCGAAGAAAGACGTCCAGCACAACACCCTGGTGGGCGACGTGATGGT
>JAQCAK010000355.1 GCA_027621895.1 Pseudomonadota bacterium
AGCTTTCTGACCGCGATCTTCTGTCGCCGGCGCTGAATACTCCTCGTTGGACGACAGTCGCTCGATAGGCTTCGCGCAGAGTTCACCAGCTTGAGCAGCTGCGGTCACCGGGTCCTGCCCCTGGACGATCAGGTTAAACAGGGTCTGTGTGGTGATAACCAGGTCATTATCGGCGGGCAAACCAAGAAAGATGTTGAAAGGATCGTCCCGGCAGAAGTGGCCGGGTGAACTCATGTAGGTATCGTCACGGGTCTTGTTCCACTCACCACGAACAACGATATCCATGTTGTCGTTAGGGACCCATTTGATACTGGGCAGGATCGTGAGTCTGTCAGTACCGCCCCGGTCCTTGCCATTGAAAGTGTTCTTCCAGTAACCGTCGTGATAGGTATCTTTAAAGGCGATCCTGCCCGCCAGCGTGTCATCGACCAGCGGAATGTTCACGACACCCTTGATATCCTGCCTGCCGAAATCACCCACCTGCGCGGAAACATTGCCGTTCCAGACATTCATTTCCGGTTCGTTATGCAGAATCTGGACGGCGCCGGCAATGGTATTGCGACCGAACAGGGTACCCTGCGGACCACGCAGGATTTCGACCGACTTGATGTCAACCATGTCACTCAGCGCGGTTGAAACCCTTGCCGCAACAACACCGTCGGTATAGATACCAACTTTGCCGTCTGCCGCTGATTCGATATCACCGGTGCCCTGGCCCCGAATGCTGAATGAGGATGAATTCTGGAAGATACCCACGGGCTCGAGCTGCACATTGGGTGAGGTGTTACTTAAATCCCGAAGGTCCTGAGCAAACCTTCTCTCCAGCATTTCGCCAGTGACGGCTGTTATCGGAATGGAAACATCCTGAACACTCTCATCCCGGCGAGTCGCTGTGACCACAACCTCTTCGAGTTCAGCCGACCAGGAAACAACGGGAACCAGCCCGATGCCTGCTGCTGCCATGAAAGCGAGTGGAGTTTTGGACCAGGAAATTTTTTTCTTGAATTGCACTGCCATAACGGTTCCCTCATTGATTCGAAGCAATGAAAATTGTCGAAATCGTTCAGGACCCAAGCAGCGTTGAATGAAAATCCAAAAGCCAGCATTCAGCAACTGGTTGTCGATTCTGACCGACAAACAACAGTCTTGCCTTTTTATTGTTCGTCAACACTATCCCAATAGAGAACTGTTGGACAACCGTTTTTCCTGTGATTGAGCACAAAAATTTTGCGCGCTGATTTATGCGCTGCGAAATTACTGAAGTGGATCAGGCTGCCGCTGACCAGTCGGGCGATGGCCAGCGAGGTGCTGAACAAACCAACTGCCAGTCGACAACGAAGATCTGTAGCAGACGAAAACGGACCCGGTCAGTTCTGCCAGACAAGCACGGGTCCACCCTGGCCTGACAACATGGCACCCGGGAAGACCCTCAATCGCCAGGGTTCGAAACGCAGTACCGAGAAGCTTTCGTCCTCGGGCTTTTCCCAGCCGGGAATCATGGCCGGGTTGTATCCCAGTGGCGATGGCAATTCCAGGTAACGGTTCCAGACATATCGACAGGTATCATCGTCAAAGACCCAGTCGGCGCGACATTCCGCGACACAGGTATCCTGGTCCGGTGCCCAGTAGTTGATGTAGACAAAAGGACTGTGTTCGAGATGCGAACGTTTGGTCTGAGTTGCACCCGTGCCAACCCAGCCGATCAGCTTTTCACCGTCCCATTCCCAGAAGGGATGCAGAACGCGGCTGCGGGGTCGATTCTGCTGATCCACGGTTGCGACGTTCGCCCAGACTATTTTGTGGGCCATGTCGACGAAAGCGGTTGCGGTTTGTTCTAGTGACGCCATGCGAGTCTCCTGTTCCTCCCGTGTCCAGGTCTAACTTACAAAACATTCTCCGGGATAAGAAGCATCAGATTGTAATCCCGGCTGAACCGCAGAGGTGCGAAACGCTTCATAAAGTTCGACGACGCAACACTTCTCATACCCGGGCAGATAGACACCACATCCATCGCGAGCCTGGTTTTACCAGAGGGCTTATCGTTCGCAACAGCACCGCCAGTAAATATCTGTCGGGTCGTTGACCCAGGTGCTATCACATTCAACCAGAACGGACGGCCGGGCACCAACCGCGTGAACTGGAAGCTGTTCGTGCTCCACGTTCCAGCAATCATTGGGTAGACGTTCTTTCCCTGGTCCGATGGATACACCGCCAAGCTGTCTGTTGAAACGACTGATAAGAAGCATAAACGCGAACGTAGGTTGTTTTCGTGCATACCCTTGAATGACGAAATGAGGAGAACGTGTATCATGCTGGGAGAACACAGATTTTTTTGGCAAGGGAGAAGAGCCGTGAGTGACCTGGATTTGGAAACTGTTAAATGTGAGTTAAATGACTACATCGCGGTCGTAAAACTTGATAATCCCCCGGTCAATGCGCACTCCGCCCAGATGCTAACGGACATACCCGTAATGTTCGACCGCCTGAGTGATATGGATGACGTCCGAGCCGTTGTTTTGACTGGTGAAGGTAAAGTGTTTTGTGCCGGCGCCGATATCAAGACCCGCGCTGAGGGCAAGCCACTGGCGGGCGATCATTGGCGAGCCAGTAGAAATGCAAGGGAATGCTATCACTCGATTCGAGAGTGCCAGAAACCCGTCGTGGCTGCTATCAACGGTGCTGCCCTGGGTGGGGGGCTGGCCATCGCCGCATCCTGCGATATCCTGATCGCTTCTGACAAGGGCAATCTTGGCTTACCAGAAATTGATGTCGGTTTGTTAGGCGGCCAGCGACATGCCATGCGGCTGTTTTCGCACTCTCGTTTGAGAACCATGGCCCTGACAGGCCAACGAATATTTGGCCCGGAACTCTATCGCACAGGTGTGGTAGAAGCCTGTGTTGCACCCGAAGAATTAATGGCTTATGCGATGGGGTTGGCAGGAGTGCTGGCTGCCAAGAGCCCCATAGCCATGAAGATGGCAAAAGGTTCGCTGAATGCGATCGAAGAGATGAGTCTGCGGGATGGTTATCGTTACGAGCAGAACCTGACCGGAGAACTCGGCAAGACAGAGGACTCAAAAGAAGCAATGAGAGCATTTGCCGAGAAACGGGTGCCGGAATTCAAAGGACGTTAGTTGCTGATTTACCTGTATCCATTGGCTGCCGCAATAAAACCCTAAAGCCATCAGTAACTACTGAATCAAATCTATTTACAGCGCCGGAAAGAGGCCTCCGAACTCCAACCAACTGCCTGGGAATGACGCCCATAACCAACCCTAAGCAGACTTCGTCTGTTCGAATATTCGAAGGGTTCGACGCTGGGAAAACCGTAGCAGTAGATGGGAAC
>JAQCAK010000356.1 GCA_027621895.1 Pseudomonadota bacterium
CCTGAGTTCCTCGCCTTCTTCCCGCAGATCCCTGGCCTGTTCGAACATGATTACCTCCTGGATGTCTGTTAACCGATGCGACGGTACTAGTCGGCCTGCTGCTGACTGCCCAGGGACCGATAGGTTTTCTCCAGGCGTTTCGCCTGCTTCTTGGAAACCCCACCCAGCACCTCGAGGGCATGGCGAATTCTCGCCCGGGTCAGGTCCGGCCCGATGATTGCCATGGAGTCAAACAGCGGCGGCGATACCGGTTTGCCTGATATGGCCACAAACAGTGGCGCAAGCAGGTCCCTGATTTTCAGATCCATTTCCTCGGCAAGCGCCGCCAGCACATCGTGCAGGCTGTCACGATCCCACTGCTTCTGGGTTTCCAGTCGCCAGAGCACAAACTGCAGGATCTGGATGACATCATCGGTTTCCAGCTTTTTAATGGTCAGCATCTCCGGGGTCAGTGCCGGCAGGCCCTCGGCATAAAAACTGATCATGGGTGCGAGCTGGGAGAAGATATCTACACGTTCCTTGACCAGGGGAATGATGCGCAGCAGGTTTTCCCGGTTGTAGGCCCAGGCTGTCAATCGATCAGCAAAATCCTCATCAGACAGGGATTCACGCAACCAGCGTCCGTTGAGCCACTTGAGCTTTTCGATATCGAAGACCGGCGCCCCCAGGGATATTCGCTGGAGATCAAAATTGCTGACCATTTCATCCAGGCTGAATTTTTCCTCTTCATTCGGCATGCTCCAGCCCAGCAGCCCCAGGTAGTTCACCACCGCTTCCGGCAGGAACCCCATATCCCGGTAGAAACCGATGCTGGTCGGGTTCTTGCGCTTGCTTAACTTGCTCTTGTCCGGGTTGCGCAGCAGCGGCATGTGAATCAGCCTCGGCATTTCCCAGCCGAAGTACTGGTAAAGCAGAATGTGCTTGGGCGCTGAATTGATCCATTCCTCGCCGCGGATGATGTCGGTAATCTGCATCAGGTAGTCGTCCACGACGACAGCTAGATGATAGGTCGGCATCCCGTCTGCCTTGAGCAGCACCTGCATGTCAACCTGGGCCCATTCGATACTGATTTCACCGCGCAGTTCATCCTGCACCAGGCAATGCCCATGGTCCGGAATCTTCATTCGAACCACCGAAGGCTCCCCCGCGTCGACTCGCTGCCGAACCGCATCGGCGTCAAGCTGCAGGCAATGGCCATCATATCTCGTGGTTTCGCCCCGTCCCATCTGCTCGGCACGAAGGGCATCCAGTCTTTCCCGGCTGCAGAAACAGCGGAACGCATGGCCCTTGTCCATCAGTTCCTGGGCATACTGCCCGTAGATATGTCCTCTTTCGCTTTGTCGGTAAGGACCGTAGGGACCACCCACATCAGGGCCTTCATCCCAGTCGAGACCGAGCCAGCGCAGTGAATCCAGAATATTCTGTTCAGACTCCGGCGTTGAGCGCTCGGCGTCTGTATCTTCAATGCGCAGGACGAACTCGCCGCCCGCCTGGCGCGCGCGACAAAGACTGAACAGGGCCATGTAGGCAGTACCGACATGGGGGTCACCGGTGGGCGATGGCGCAACCCGGGTTCGAACTTTCCTGGAAGTGGACATTTCTTGCGAGCTGGACATCGGCGTTGGCATCGGTGAAAAACGGCCCAGATGTTACACTATCGCGCTCCAAAGATTAATTGACGCAACAATGAACCGTACCCTCTGCGTTGCACCCATGATGGGTTGCACTGACAGACACTGCCGACTGCTGTTCCGCCTGTTGTCGCCTAACTCAATGCTCTACAGCGAGATGCTGACGACCGGCGCTATCCTGTATGGTCCCGGCGACTTCCTGCTGGCCCATGCCGGGGACGAACCCGTTGCCTTCCAGCTGGGTGGCAGTGATCCCGAACAGTTGGCCGAGAGTGCGCATCGGGTCGAGCTGGCTGGCTACCAGGAAGTGAACCTGAACTGCGGCTGCCCCAGCGACCGGGTTCAACAGGGTGGTATCGGGGCATGCCTGATGTCCCAGCCAAAACTGGTGGCAGACTGCTATCGTGCCATGGCTGATCGCGTCGATATTCCTGTCACGATCAAATCGAGAATCGGCATAGACGACCAGGACAGCTTCGAGTTTTTCGCCGGATTTATCGGTGAGATCCATGACGCGGGTTGCCGCCACTTCCAGGTTCATGCCAGGGCCGCGCTGCTGTCCGGACTCAGTCCAAAAGAGAACCGGGAAATTCCCCCGCTGCGCTATGAGTACGTCACTCGCATCAAGGAGATGTTTCCGGACGCAGAGTTCATACTCAACGGCGGCATCACGACTGTTGAGGCCGCGCTCGACCTGTTAAAAACCGCGGACGGCATCATGCTGGGCCGGGCGCCCTACAGCAACCCCTTCCTGCTGGCTGAACTCGACTACGCCATATTCGGCAGCAAACTCGCTGACCGCTTCCATGTCTTCAGCCTTTACCGGGATTATGTCGTCACTGAACTCGCCGCGGGTACCGATCTCAAGCATATGGCGAAACACCTGTTTGGACTGTTCACCGGCTTTCCCGGTGCCAGGGCATTTCGCCGGCACCTCAGCAACCACATGCATACTGACGGCGCCGGTATCGAAGTTCTGGATGATGCCGTGGCGTTTATCCAGGGAACGCCCCTGGAGCATGCTTAATGATTGATCGCCTCCTGAATCGCCTTGAAAACCTTTTCGATGGCGGTCTTTCCAGCCAGGAAGCCAGCCGGGATGACCAGATACCCCTGGCGACCGCGGCGCTGCTGCTGGAGGTCGCGCGATCAGACACAGCGATTGATGCTGATGAACTGGCTCGCATCGAATCGCTGCTGACATCTGTATTTCCGCTGCAGGCAGACGCCATACAGGACCTGGTCACCGCGGCAAGGACAGAAGTCGAACATGCCACTGACCTGTTCCAGTTCACCCAGATTGTCAACGACCGTCTCTCCTACAAGGAGAAAATGCTGCTGGTTCGTCAAATGTGGGAGGTCGCCTATGCAGATGGCAATATCGCCTCTTATGAGGACCACATCATCAGGCGGGTCGCCGGGTTACTGCATGTGAGTCATGAGGATTTCATCAGGGCAAAAATCGAAGCTCGTCCGGCCTGACATCCGGGCAGACAGACAGGGGTCAGACTGCCCGGCGAATACCCGGCGCTGCTTCCTCGTCCTGGACCTGCTCCTGTTCAAGCGCGTTCACCAGATCTTTGAACATATCGTGATTATCGTGACTCAGCTCCATCAGTGTGCGATGGGCTTCAAGCACCTGCTCTCGAAGGGTTTTCTCTGAAGCAATTTCGCTGGGCAGTTCAAGCATGCCCTGCTCGCCACGACC
>JAQCAK010000357.1 GCA_027621895.1 Pseudomonadota bacterium
CAGTATCTGCGCCTTGTTTTTCAGTACCCCTTTGAGAATCCGTTCAGCAGCTTCCAGTGAAGTAAGCCCGGCGAGTTCATCAAACCGCTGGATAAAGTCATCGCGATTGGCCGAGGTGTTGTCGGTGGGAATAATCCGTGAAGCCCTCACGATATTGGTCTTGACGCCGCCGGGCTGGACGCAGCTGACGCCTATCCCCGTGTTCTTCAGTTCCTGGCGCAGCGCGTAGGTGTAGCCGCGCACCGCGAACTTTGAGGCGTTGTAGATGGACTGGGTGGGGAAGGCCAGGGAGCCGAAGATACTCGAGGTATTGACCACCGCGGCCTCGGGGACCTCATGGAGATAGGGCAGAAATGCCCGGCAGCCATAAACCACGCCCCAGAAGTTGATGTTCATCAACCATTGCATATCCTCGTAGGGCATCTGCTCGGCGTTGCCCGTGACCGAAACCCCCGCATTGTTAAAAATCAGGTTGGCCCGGCCGTGGTCGGCGACCGTCGCGGCGGCCCAGGCCTCGACCGCTGCACGATCAGCCATATCCACCCGCTGGACCGTTGTGGTCACGGCTGTCCCGATCTGGTCCACCGTGGACTGCAGGCCCCGCTCGTTAACATCCGCCAGTGACAGGTGACATCCCCGTTGCGCCAGCAGGATGGCCAGCGCCTGGCCCATACCGGAGCCCGCACCCGTGATGGCGGCCACCTTGTCCTTAAAATCAGTCACAGCCATGGTGACGCTCCTCCTCAGGGTTTGATGATCTGGCGGGTGTCGCCAGTCCGGCGGGTAATGCCCTGCCGGTCGAAGTACTCGAGAATCTCAATACACAGGTTACGCCCGATACCCGTGGCATCACGAAACTGGATCACGGTGAATGGCTCGCCCTGGTTGGCAGTCATCAGCATGGACTTCAGGGACTCGATGCCCTCGGGCAGGAAGAACCGGTTCTTGACCGGCCGAACCAGCAGCCCGGCTTTTGTCACCTGTAACAGTGCTTTTTCCAGCTGTTTCGGTGCTACACCGAGGTCTTTGGCGATGTCATGCAGCACGGGGGGGCAGGTGAGTTCTGCAGACAGCATGGGGTGCACTTTCTCCCAGATCTGCTGCTCCGCCGGACTGAGCCGGATGCCGAAACCTGGTCGCATCAGCAGGTTACCTGCCTGCTCCAGTTCGCCGCTTTCCTTCAAGGTGTCGATCAGGTGGTTGACCAGCGCGGCGGGCATGGGCCGCAGCAGATTCACGATCTGGTTCCTGGGCAGGCCGGCCTTTGAGGGGTTATCGCCGTGCCAGCTATCCAGTGTGGCTGTCATCCGGGTTGCAGCATTGCCCAGGTGTTCCGCGGCGATGAGCCAGTCATTGTCCAGCTCGGTCGGTTCGTACATGTCCAGCAGCTCGCGCCATTCTTCATCCGTCAGGTTGAATGCCTGTATCAAAGGCGTTGCCTGAAAACCGGAAGCCTGGTGTTTGAGCAGGGCAGCAAGCGTGTCACCGGCGTTCAATGGATCGATCTGCGGGAGCAGGTTCAATCTTTCCTGTCTGGCTCGCCCGCGACGGGGAGACCAGGGATCCAGTACGCGGCCGCCGCCCAGTGTTCTGCTGGCTGCCTGGTCCCGGATGACCACCCGGTCACCGGCACACAGATTAATTGGTTCATCCAGCACGAGCTGCGCCAAGCCGTTTTCACCGGGTGCGAGTCTCGGACCTTCCAGTAACGCCAGGCGACCGTGAACGTGATTGGCGGCTGAATGCACGTGGACGGGCGTCCAGTGGCGCAGGGGTTTGGGTTCACCTGCCAGCAGCTGCATACGGATATCGACGCGATCGGTTGCCGGGGCGCGATTGGTGGTCAGCCAGTTGCCGCGGCTGATGTCCTCAAGTTCAAGGTTGCCCGTGATGTTGACGGCGCAGCGATCGCCGGCCCGGGCCGTGTCTGTATCCTGGTTCTGGGCATGCAGGCCGCGTACCCTCACAGGCACGCCCTGGGGCATCAGGATGACATCATCACCTACAGAGACGCTGCCACTGAAGATGCTTCCCGTGACGACGATGCCAGCGCCGTGGACACTGAAGCGGCGATCAATAGCCAGCCGGAACCGCCCCGCATCTGCCGGGCTGCCCACATCGCCGGCCGCGATATCCAGGTTCAGCTTCAGCAGGTCGATACCTTCACCGGAAATGCAGGAAACGGGAAATATCTCGGCATCAGAGAGAAAGGTTCGTGAGACCAGTTGGCGGATGTCCTGCTCAACTGCCTCGACGCGTGATGGCTCGCAGCGATCGATCTTGGTGAGTGCGATGCAGCCCTGGCGAATATCAAGCAGTTCCAGTATCTCCAGGTGCTCTATCGTCTGCGGCATCACGCCATCGTCTGCGGCAATGACGAACAGGGCGTAATCGACAGCTGATACACCTGCCAGCATGTTATTGATAAATCGGATATGACCGGGAACATCAATGAATCCCACGCGCTTGCCGGATTCCAGGTTGGTGTAGGCGAAACCCAGGTCGATGGTCAGGCCGCGTTTCTTTTCTTCCTCGAGCCGATCGGTATCGATGCCGGTAATCTGTCGAACCAGAGATGTCTTGCCATGGTCAACATGGCCTGCCGTTGCAATGATCATTCAAACTTCAGTGCAGGCAACTGGCGGACCAGGTCATCGGGATCCTCCAGGGTTCGCAGGTCGAACAGCAGGCTGCCGTCACTGAGTCTGCCGATGACCGGGACCGGCAACTGGCGGAACGCGCGGCTGAATGCCTGCAATGACGCGTCGGTGTCATCCAGTGGGGTGATTTGCAGCGCGACGCTGGGCAACTGATCGAGGGGCAGGGCGCCACTGCCGATCTGGCTGTGTACTGACTGCAGTGAAGTATGGGCATGGCCACCCAGTGCGGCTTGTACCGTCGGCAACAGTGATTCGGCCAGGGCCTGGATGTCGGACACCGGTCTGGACAGCTGCGCCAGGGCTGGCAGATCCCGGGCCAGGGTGTCGGGCTTCAGGTAAAGCTGCAGGACAGCAGCCAGTGCAGCGATGGTCATCTTGTCGACGCGCAGCGCGCGCTTGAGTGGATTCTTCTTGAGCTGTTCAATCAGCGACTTTTTACCGGCAATAATCCCGGCCTGGGGGCCACCCAGCAGCTTGTCGCCGCTGAAAGTGACGATGTCTGCACCCTGGGACAGCACCTCCTGGACCGTGGGCTCATGTGCCAGGCCGTGGTCCTCCAGGTTGACCAGGGTGCCGCTGCCCAAATCAACCAGCAGGGGGATGTCCCGGTCACTGGCCAGCTGCGCCAGGTCACTGTAGGAGACTGCCTGGGTAAAGCCACGAATCTCGTAGTT
>JAQCAK010000358.1 GCA_027621895.1 Pseudomonadota bacterium
CCAGCTGGTCGGCATGTTGTCTGAACTCGATTGCCTGCGCGCCATCATTGAACGCGTCTACATCAGGAAAGAATCCTCACCCGGTTATGTCTATGAAGCCATGACTCGCCAGGTGGAAACCAACAAACCCGGTGATGATATTGTTTCGGTCGCTGCCTCCATGCTTGAGAACAAGCGCCGACGACGACCGGTTGTTGATGACAACAGGCTGGTGGGCCAGGTGACCTGCCGCCAGATTCTCGGCGCCATCAACGAGTTTATCTAACCCGCACCTTTCTTTCAGGCAAAAAAACGTTCAGGCAAAAAAAAGGGCCTCCGAAGAGGCCCAATTTAGAGGGAACAGTTGAGGTCAGGATTTCACGAATTCCGGATAGGCTTCTACACCACACTCCGAAACATCCACGCCCTGGAACTCTTCTTCTTCGGTCACTCTGATGCCCATGACGAGCTTCAGAACAAACCAGACAATCAAGCTGGTCACAAACACCCAACCGAAGATGGTCAGCGCACCGATGATCTGGCCAGAGAAGCTTGAGCCGTCATTGGTGACCGGCACCAGCAGCAGACCCAGCAGACCACAGGTACCGTGGACCGAGATCGCACCGACAGGATCGTCGATCTTGATCTTGTCGAGGAAGACAATTGAGAACACAACCAGTACACCACCGATCGCACCGAATATGGTGGCCTGCAATGCTGTTGGCGTTGAAGGTTCTGCCGTAATAGCCACGAGACCAGCAAGCGCACCGTTCAGCAGCATGGTAAGGTCAGCACGGCCGAACATCAGGCGAGCCGTGATCAGCGCGGCAATCGCGCCGCCTGCTGCTGCCGTGTTGGTATTCAGGAATACCATGGCAACCGCATTCGCGTTGGCGATATCGCCCAGTTTCAGGACAGAACCACCGTTGAATCCGAACCAGCCCATCCAGAGGATAAACGTACCCAGTGTCGCCAGTGGCAGGTTGGCACCCGGAAGTGCGTATACCTGGCCTTCCAGACCGTACTTGCCTTTTCGAGCACCGAGAAGGAGCACACCGGCAAGCGCTGCTGCTGCACCAGCCATGTGAACGATGCCAGAGCCAGCGAAGTCAGAGAAGCCAAGATCACCAAGCGTGTACATGCCGAATACCGCTGCACCGCCCCAGGTCCAGCTGCCTTCCATCGGGTAGATGAAGCCTGTCATGACAACAGCAAACAGCAGGAACGCCCAGAGTTTCATCCTTTCCGCAACCGCACCGGAAACGATGGACATGGCAGTAGCGACAAAAACAACCTGGAAGAAGAAGTCAGAGGCGTCGGAATATACCGATCCGCCATCAAAGCCAGCCTCCTGGGATTCTGCCAGTACAGTAGCCGTAATTTCTTCCGCAGAAGCCGCGCCATCCAGCTCGATACCGCTGAGGAAGATGCCGCCACCGTACATAATGAAATACCCGCAGACGAGATACATGATGCAGGAAATTGCGAACAGTGCGACGTTCTTGGTAAGAATCTCCGCAGTGTTCTTGGAGCGGACAAGTCCTGCCTCCAGCATGGCGAAGCCCGCGGCCATCCACATGACCAGCGCGCCGCACACGAGGAAATAGAACGTGTCTATCGCGTATTGAAGTTCTAAAGTTTGGTCCATGACCCCTCCAAGGTGGTTTAGGTTGCTACATTCGGGGTCACTAAAAGCAAAACTGATGCCAGAACTGTTCGCAGCCCGTGAAAACGTCAGGAATTGGCGCATTTCCGACCTGAACCGGTGCAATTCAAGCAAGATGCGCTGAACGAGCGCACTGAATTAGCGCGCGGGCACTGGTATCGCACTGAAATGATGCAGCACTTGAGTAGCCGGTCGTGACCGCTATACTGCCGCTTTCACCGGAGTCCCGCTGTCTTGTCACCAACTTCTCCCGCCTGGTTTGATCGCTTCCTCAGGGACACGCCGACATCCCGCAGCACAACCGTGGAAGGCGCCCGCATTGCCTATCTGCACTGGGAAAATCCCGGTGCACCGGGGCTGGTTTTCGTCCATGGCCATGCCGCCCACGCCCACTGGTGGGACTTTATTGCACCCGCGTTTCACGAAACCTGCAATGTCCTGGCACTGGATCTATCCGGCGCCGGCGACAGCGATCATCGGCAAGCCTATTCAGTCCGCCAGTTTGCTGCTGAAATTCTCGCCTGTATTGATGATGCCGGTCTTGGCAGGGCTCACCTGGTGGGTCACAGTTTCGGTGGCACCCTCTCACGGATTGCAGCCTGGCTGCACCCGGACGCATTCCGGTCGCTGGTTCTCGTGGACTCCATGATTCCCGCGACACGGGGCGCCAGAACACCACCGCCTTTGCCCCGGAGTCGAACAAGGCACTACCCGACGATCGAAGAAGCTGTTCGCCGATTTCGGCTTCGCCCGCCCCAGCCTGCCAGTCACGACTACATCATCTCTCACATCGCACGTCATTCAGTGCGCAGGGAGGCAGCAGGTTACGTGTTTAAACTGGACGCCGCGGTGTTCGCAAAAATGCTGCCCGATGAATCACTACCCGCGGCAACAGAAATGATCAGGGACCTGGGGATACCGGCTGCCATGATTTACGGTGACCACAGCCGGTTCTTCCCGGCAGAGGCGATCCCGTTTCTCCACACGCTGTTGCCGGAAGACAACATCGTGGCTATCGCCGACGCACATCACCACGTGTTTCTTGATCAGCCGCTGGCTTTCAATGAGGCGTTGGCCGGCTTGCTGGCCGATTTTCAGTCCAACTATCAGTAAGGACGTTCGCCGTCATCAATGGTGATTCGCTGCATTTTTCGATGTGCAGGCCAGTAATCGTTGACCGGCTTGTGCTGGGTGATGCGGTTATCCCAGAAGGCAACTGAATCTGGTTGCCAGCGAAAACGGCAGCCGAACTCAGGCAATGTGACGTGCTCGAACAGAAACTCGAGGAGTGCCCGACTTTCTTTCTCTTTCATGTCCTTGATCGCCACCGTAAAGAGGCTGTTGACATATATCCCCTTCCTCCCGGAAACGGGATGGGTACGGACCACCGGATGTTCAACCGGCGGGTTATCGCGAACCATGTCAGCCAGACGCTCGCGACCACCCGGTTCAGCGAGGGATTCCTTGAAACCAAAGGAAAAATCGTGAATTGCCGTCAGCCCGGACAGCACAGACTGCATCCGGTTAGACAACCCCTCGTAAGCGGCCGACATGCTGGCGAACAACGTGTCGCCGCCCTGCCTGGGAATGATCACACCATGAAGAATCGAGCCCAGCGGCGGACAAGGCCGGAAAGTCATGTCTGTATGCCACATCTCGATTTTCGACGGATTATCACGGTCATTT
>JAQCAK010000359.1 GCA_027621895.1 Pseudomonadota bacterium
TCTTTTATCCCCCCTCCGGTCGCTCTTGGCGCCTTTGCAGCAGCAACGATCGCCCGGGCCAGGCCCATGGTCACCGCCATGGAGTCGATGCGGCTCAGTATCGTGATTTACCTGATTCCATTTATCTTTGTGCTGGAACCTGCGCTGATCCTCGCTGCCGGATTACCAGCCGCGGTAGTGGCGCTGGTAAAGGTCATACCCGCAATCTACTTCATCGCCGCGGGTATGCAACGCTGGATACCCCTGATCGGCCCTCTGCAGACCATTCCCGGAGCGATACTGGTTCTCGGCGGTCTGCTGCTTGCCCTGCCTGACCTGGGAGTCATCGGGCTCGGTGTCCCGGATACCTGGGTCAGTCTCGCAGGCATGGGCCTGGTAGCAATCTCACTGCTGGCCAGCTGGCGATCGTTTAACAGGCAGCCTGAGGGGTACTGAGCCGAACGCAGGAGACGCATGGCCCCAATCCATGGTCTCAAGGGTGCTGTATTCTTTCATCAGTATTTCTCCTGAATCCCAGCGGATGTCTCGCATCGCGATCATCCGCACGGATAAATCAACAAACTGGCGAATGCGTCAGGAGTGGGTGGGCGACGTCCGCCCCCTGATTCGGGTAATCTGCGTTCATGATTGATTCACAGACCGGCATTCAGCTCGACTCAGGAAAATCGGCATCAGGCATGCTTCACAGTGTGCTCAGACAGGCGGTCGAGGCATATCCGCAGGCGCTCAATTCGGTGCAGTTACCGGCATCAGCTGCGGCATTTCGACGGGCCTATATCGACCTGCTCCCTGAATTCGAAACGGCTCGAATCGCGAGCAAACAGCGCTCGAGCATTGCGGGAGCGCTGGCCAGGGCACTCGAAGACCAGTTGATCTACCGATCCTCTGATCACAGCCTTTCCCTGGCTGAGTACATGAACCAGACAGCCGGGGCATTACCCCTTGAGCATTCACCACCCGGTACCCCGACTGGCTGGCAACCTGCCGTACCCTATCGAGGCAGAACCTGGAACAGCACCAGCGCACTCGGCGAAGTGCTGCTGCAGGACGGTGTGCTGACGCCCTCCGCCAGTGCGGCGCTGGCCTGGCTTGAAAACCACGCCATGACTAACGGCAGGATCAGCCTTGCTGACAGGAAAATCGTCGTGATCGGTGCGAACGCCGAAATGGCTCCCACCCGATACCTCCTCGCTACCGGCGCGGATGTACTCTGGCTGGGTCTCGCACCACCACCCCCCGCGCTGGTCTCATCGACCACGCCTGGCGGCCGGTTATCCTGGATACGCGGCAATGCAGACCTGTTGAACCAGCCCGGGGAAATACTCGCCACAATCATCGATTTTGCGGACGGTGAACCCGTCGACCTCTGTCTTTTTGCCTACGCCCCCGGCCAGGCCCGGGAATTGCGCCTGACCGGTGCAATGAACGGGATCGTCAATGCCCTGCCCCCGGCTCTGATTCGCAGCGTGACCATGCTGCTTTCGCCAACAACGGCAACACCGCTTGGCAGAGAAGACCTCGAGGCAATCGACGCCAGGCGATCAAACAGGCCCGCCTGGGAGGCTCTTCTCGACAGCCTGCATCTGCTGGGACGCGGTGGCGGCTGCGCCAGGCAGAATGACGTGGGTGCGACCAGAACCGTGGTCGGCATTCAGGGGGCCAGCTACCAGGCCGCCCAGTATCTTGGCAAACTGATGATGGCAGAGTGCTGGGCGACACAGGGCCAGACCCGCGTTGCAGATCCGGTACCGCTGAGAGTTTCCGCCAATACGGCCGCCATCACCCGAACCCGATCGATGAGTCACCCGGTTTTCGATGCTGCTTTCGGCGGTGCAGGGGCATTGCAGGTTGAAACCTTCACACCTGAACAGTCCCGGTGTGTCAACGGCCTGTTGGCCATCCATGACTGGCTGAATCCTGTCGTGCCACAACCAGCCAGCATCAACGTTCACGGTGGCATTCACAGCCTGCCCTACCCGTTAAACACCGCGTTGCGGACCGCAGCCCTGATCGGATTCCTGAAAAGCCCGGGATTGCTGTTAAAACTCGTCAGGCACTGAATCCCGCGCCATCAACTGCGTCAGCGAACGATTGCCGCCGCTTTGATCTGCGCAATCATCCGCGACCCCGGTTGCAATCCAAGATGAGCTACCGAACGCCTGGTCAAACGGGCGACCAGGTAATCATCTTCAGCGCCCAGCCTGACCAGCGCCATGGCGGCGTCAACATCCTCCTCTACCTGGCACACTTCAACCGGGACGAAATTCTGGATACTGGAATGATCCGGGATTTCCTGTACCAGGCTGATATCTCTCGCCAGAATGCGGATGCGCGTTGCACTACCGGGTTGCTCACCGCCGTCACGCACCCATAGAACGCCACCTGAAAACCGGACTTTCAGCAGGTGCCAGGCCTCATCGCGCTCGACAATCGTCCCTTCAACCACCACGCCGGAATCTTCCCCCAGAGGCAGGGGCACGTCGATACTCGAGAGCACATCACCCAGCGAGCCAGCTTTCACCAGTCGACCCTGCTCAATAATCACAAGATGGTCGGCCAGGCGACTCACCTCTTCCAGGTTGTGACTGACATAAACGACCGGGAGAGCCAGTTCTTCATGAAGCCTCTCAAGGTAAGGCAGAATTTCCTGCTTCCTTGCCATATCAAGCGACGCCAGGGGTTCATCCATCAGCAGCAGTTGCGGCTGGATCATCAGTGCCCGGGCAATCGCAATGCGCTGGCGCTCACCGCCCGAGAGGTTCGCGGGATATCGTTCCAGGCAGGACTCAAGTCCCATGAGTTTGACGACATGATCATATTCTGCGGCGCTGACGGGGCGCGTTGCCCGGCGAATGGCATAGGCAAGGTTGCCAGCCCCGGTCAGGTGAGGGAAAAGACTCGATTCCTGGAAGACGTAGCCCAGGTTTCGCCTGTGTGTTGGCAGGCAGATGCTTTCATCCTGCCAGATATCTTCGTTCACCTGCATCCGGCCGGTAGCCTGCTGCAGGCCTGCCATGCATCGCAGCAGAGAGGTCTTGCCGGACCCCGAGGGGCCGAATACAGCGGTGATACCCTCGCCGGGGAGTTTCAGGTCAATATCCAGGCTGAATCGTCCGTCATCACCGGGAAACTCAAGCTGGAACCTGGCTTCAATACCGATATCAGTCTTCATCCCAGTACCCGAAACCCGGGCGTACCGGTCTTCCGGTGGTAGCTGTACAGCGCCACCAGCACCAGGAACGCCAGCACCAGCATGATTGCCGACAACTGATGTGCCTGGCCATAATCCAGCGCTTCCACATGATCATAAACCTGAACTGAAAAGTAA
>JAQCAK010000360.1 GCA_027621895.1 Pseudomonadota bacterium
CTGATATCCGGCCGGGCGCGCCCTCACCGGCAGCGGGCGAACACACCAACCAGGTGCTGCAGGAGCTGGGATTTTCAGCCGAGGATATCCAGATGCTGCACGAGACAAAAGTCGTATCCTGAACACATAAATTTATATAAAACAATAGGTTATAGAGAAAACCTCGAAAAACTCCAGGCCGTCTGCACCTGACGGCCATTGGCAGCCCAGTGGATTTCTGCTTTACTGTACCGTCTGGACGGTAAACAAAGTCGGTTCAATCATTCCATGACTCGTGATCCCCGCAATACCCAGGACCGCATACTCTCGGCGGCATCGCAGATTGTCAGCCGGGACGGTGCCGGGCACCTGACCCTGGATGCAGTGGCCGCAGAGTCCTCGCTGTCCAAGGGCGGTGTGCTGTACCACTTCCCCAACAAAAAGGCGCTGGTCCAGGGCATGCTGACAGCGCTGATGGATCAGCTGGAAAACCGCCGTGATGAACTGGCCGAAGACCTGACCAGCAGCAACGATCTGCTTCGCGGATTCGTGCTTGCCGAGAATGAACAGATCCAGGCGGACCGGGGCAGTACGCTGGCAATCCTGGCAGCCGCAGCCGAGGATCCCACGCTGCTGGCGCCGGCCCGCGACCGTTTCTCCCGCTGGATGCACGACATGCTGGAAAAGTCTGCAGACCCGACCAGCGCACTCATCCTGATACTGGCTGTTGAGGGCCTGCGCTTTATGGATACCCTGTCACTGCTGGAACTGACCGATGAACAGCGCGCCCTGCTGCTGGAGCGATTGCTGCAGGAGACACGGCAGTGAACCGGTTCTGTATCTTGCTCAAATCTCGCCGCCTGGCCTGCCTGGGCTGCCTGGGCTGCCTGGCCATCCTGCTGATCTCCGGTTGCGAACCACCGCCACCACCGGCCGCGATCGACCAGTCTGTCAGACCCGCCAGACTGTACCGGGTCACCCCCGTATCGGCGGGTGATCGGCACCAGTTTGTGGGTCGCGTCGAAGCCGCCAGAACCGTGGATATGTCTTTCCAGGTGCCCGGCATGATCACCGCCTTTCAGGTGCTGGAAGGCCAGGAAGTCGACCAGGACAGCCCGATTGCCAACCTGGACCCGGAAGACTACGAACTGGCCTTGCGGGAGGCCCTGGTGCAACTGAACATTGCGCGACAGGACTACCAGCGGAAACAGTCGCTGCTGAAGGACAAGGGCATTTCCGAGTCCCAGGTCGATGACGCGAGAGCCCTGTATGAACTGCGCGGGGTTCACCTGGCACAGGCCAGGGAACGCCTGGATGACACCAGGCTGACGGCGCCCTTTCGCGCTTACGTCTCGAAGCGCTTCGTTGATGACCAGGTCAACGTCAGCGCCGGCCAGCCGGTGGTTCGACTGCTGGACCTGAATACCCTGCATATCATCGCCAGCATTCCTGAAAACCTGGTGGCAACCGTGACCCCGGCAAGGGTCAGTAGCCTGAGCGCCCGGTTTCCGTTTCTGCCGGACCAGCGTTTTCCACTGGAGATCAGGGAAAACAGCGGCGAGGCCGGGGACTTTGCACAAACCTATGAAGTGACCTTTGCCATGGAACGCCCCAGTGAATGGAACATCCTGCCGGGCATGACCGCAACGGTAGAGATTGAACTGCACAGCCAGGGCAATAACACGGGTTTCCTTGTACCCCAGTCGGCCCTGGTCACCACACCGGACGAAAGCTACTTTGTCTGGCGCTACAGTCCGGATACAGGGGAAATCGAACAGGTACCGGTTCTCGCAGGCGCGGTGATAGCCGGCGGGGTTCTGGTCCAGGGAGAACTCGGCGCTGAGGACCTGATCGTCTCCGCGGGTGCGCACCTGCTTTCACCCGGGATGAAAATCCGGCCGCTCAATCCGACGGGCGACTGACATGTTCGATATCGCCCGCTGGTCGATCGAGCGACCGCTGTATCCCTGGATCATCGTGTTCTGCTGCATCGCGGCCGGATGGTACGGCATCAATACGGTGGGGCGACTGGAGGACCCGGTATTCGACTTCGGCATGGCGGTGGTGGTTACCCCCTACCCCGGTGCCAGTGCTGAAGAAGTTGAACACGAGGTGACGGACGTTATCGAGTCGGCAATCCAGGAACTGCCCTATCTGGAAATACTGACATCCCAGTCTGTACCGGGCCGCTCGGAGATCCGCCTGCAGGTCTATCCCCAGTACATGGGTGATCGCCTACCCCAGGTCTGGGATGAAATGCGCAGGCGGGTCGGCGAGGCCCGTTACCGATTACCGCCAGGCGCGGGGCCGGTGATCGTCGAAGACGATTTCGGCGACGTGTTCGGCATTCTCTACGCGGTGAAAGCTGCCGGTTATTCTCCGGCCCAGACCCGCGATATCGCCAACAGCCTCGTCCGTCATCTCAAGCTGGTGCATGGTGTGGCCAGGGTCGGCATCACGGGATTGCCTGAAGAGGCCATTTTCGTTGAACTCGATCGCGAGCGGCTTGCCAGGATGGGCCTGCCGGTAGAGCAGATTTTTGCCAGCATCTCGGTCGAAAACCAGGTCCTGGGTGCAGGCTCTATCAGCGTCGCTGACCGGCGGATCAGGATCAGGCCTCCTCCCAGCTTTGAAAGCGTCCAGGCGGTCGCGGACCTTCAGGTGGGGCTGCCCGGTTCAACGGAAATCATCAGGCTGGGCGATATTGCCAACATTGTCCGCGAGCCAGTCGAAAATCCGACGCAGATCGTGCGCCACCAGGGTGAAACTGCTTTTACGGTGGGCGTTTCCGTGGTTCGGGAAATGAACGTGGTCGATGTGGGTAACCATGTGGACCAGGCAGTCGCCGAATTGAATACCGAATTACCCATTGGCGTCACCCTGGAGCCGATCTATCGGCAGCACAAGGTGGTCTCCCGATCCATTGACGATTTCTTTACCAATCTCGGGATATCCATTGCCACGGTGATTGGTGCGCTCTGCCTGTTTATGGGCTGGCGCGCGGGTACCGTCGTTGGCAGCATCCTGTTCCTGACCATCTTCGGTACGATCGGTGGCATGGCGTTCTTCGGCATCGAACTGCAGCGCATATCGCTGGGTGCCCTCATGATCGCCATGGGCATGCTGGTGGATAATGCGATCGTGGTCGCCGAGGGCATGGTGGTGGGAACCCGACAGGGTCTTTCACCTGAAGAAGCCGCATCCCGCTCGGTGAAGCGCACCCAGTATGCGCTGCTGGGTGCGACGGTGATCGGTATCCTCGCCTTTGCCCCGATCGGCCTGTCCGACGACGAATCCGGCAAGTTTCTGCGCTCACTGATCCAGGTGGTTTCTATCT
>JAQCAK010000361.1 GCA_027621895.1 Pseudomonadota bacterium
TAACCTTGACCAGCGCAAAATCACTGGACAGGTCAGCTCGCTGGACCTGTCCGACCAGTTGCCCACCCGACCCGGGCACGCGAACGGTCAGGGAATCCGCGTCGCTGACCAGTTCCGCATTGGTCACCAGGTAGCCGCTGAACCGATCAGACTGAACCACGAAACCGCTGCCCTCACGGACGACCTCGCGGCCCTTGAACACCTGGATGCTGACGATGCTGCTGGCCAGTTCAGTGTCACTGACACCAGCAGCCTTTAGGAAAGTAACGGGCAGGAACAGAAGGAGAAACAACGTCAGTAAAGGGACGCCCCGGCAAAGCCGGGGCAAGGATGCGGGCCGTGAGAATCCTGTCCACATGAGAGGGTTTAACCTGATGATATTCGCCACGGATTTAGCCTTCCTGAGACTAAGTCCCCATCACTGTATAGTGGCAATTACTATACTCGAAAATCCCCGAATAACAACGAAACAACAGCCGCCTGTCGGAGGATATTAACTGGAAAAACAACCATTTACGAAAACTGTGAGCTGCATCACAGTTGCGCCTCGATCAGATAGGGCCCCGGTGTCGACAGGCTCTTCTGCAGGGCTGCAGCAAATCCCTCGCTGGTCGTGACCGCTTCACCCGGCACACCCATGGAACCCGCCAGTGCAACATAGTCAATTGACGGCCGGGAAAGGTCGAACAGCTCAGCCGCCCGCTCACCGATCGTGTTCACACCAAGGCGCAGGTACTCGGTTTCCAGGATGCCGTAGCGTGAGTTGTTGAAGATGACCGTGGTGACATTCAGGCCTTCCCGGGCCTGGGTCCAGAAAGACTGATTGGTGTACATCGAGGCGCCATCACCCAGCAGGGCCAGGACGCGCTGATCGGGACAGGCAACCGCGGCACCGATGGACACGGGACCACCCTGGCCGATGGATCCGCCGGTCAGGTTCAGGAAGGTGTTTGCCCGGCTCGACTGGACAGGTCCGAACGCCGCCCCACCGCCACCTGAATCACCACAGAGCACCGCCCCCTCGGGCAGCAGTGCTGCAATCGTCTTCGCGATACCGCCCGTGGAAACCCGGCCAGTGGGCAACTCGAATTCCTGGGACTCGTAGCGGGCGTAGTCCCCGCCAGCCACGCCCATCTGGTCCGCCAGGGCCTCCAGTGCCTGGACCGAATCCTCTTCAATTTCTGACAGACGTATTGCCTGGCAGCCCTCAGGCAGCAGCACACTGGGGACATCCGGGTAAGCGAAGAAGCTGACGGGTGTCTCGGCCCCCACCAGCACCAGTTTGGAAACGCCCTTCAGGGCCGCAAGGACCTGCTCCGGAAAATAAGGCAGGCGCTCGCAGACCGGTGTGCCCGCACCACCATCAACACGCCCGGGAAACGTAATCATCGCGACCCGGCAGCCGGTGCTGCGCGCGATTCTCGCCGCCGCTATCCGCGCAGGCAGGGTAAGACCGTCGCTGCCCAGCAGCAGCATCGTCCCGGCGTCGATGGTATCGGCCACCGAGCGGATTCTGGCGTCATCCACCGCCCTGCGTGGCGTCACGGGCAGCGCGGTCGCCAGTGCCGGCGCCTCGTTCCAGCAGGCATCGGCCGGAATAATCATGGTGGCGATCTGGCCTTTCGATCCCGGTGTCGCGGTCAGGGTTGCCTGCAATGCTGCCATCCCATCGGCGGCCAGCGAGGTTGCCGTTGAATCACCCTTGATCCAGCTGGAGACATTTCTCGCCAGCGTATCGATATCCGAGGTCAGGGGGGCGTCATGCTCAACATGGTACAGCGCATGATTACCGATCAGGTTGATGATGGGCGTACCTGCACGCCTGGCGTTGTGCAGATTGGCAATCCCGTTCCCCAGCCCGGGACCCAGGTGCAGCAGCGTTGTGGCCGGCATGCCCGTCATCCGACCATAGCCGTCTGCTGCGCCGGTGCAGACCCCTTCAAACAGTGACAGTACGGCTTTCATCCCGGGCACGGCGTCGATGGCCTGCACCAGGTGCATCTCGGATGTACCGGGATTGGCAAAACACACGTCAACACCGGCGCCGGTCAGTGATCGAATCAGGCTTTCTGCACCATTCATTCAGTTGCTCCCATGACAGTCAAATTGTGGCAGCCAGTGCTGCGTCAAAGGCCGCATGATACGGCATTTTAACGAACCTGGGTTTCCCGGATGCCGGGTGGAATCCCTGAAGAATCGTCGGGATGCATTGTGATCATGGGCCGCTGTTTGTAATCTGCGGCAACATTCTGAGCCATAGCCGGTGAGTACCGGACGGAGTAACCCCATGAGAATCAGTTTCTGGCCAACCCCAAGCCTGCCCTACAGCGAAACCCTGTCACTCGCCAGGCATATCGCAGAAACCGGCTGGGACGGCCTGTGGCTGGCTGATCATTTCATGCCCAATGCAGAGGACACTTCCGTGCCCTGGCCGGAGGCCTGGACCACCCTGGCAGCGCTGGCGGCCCAGGTGCCGGACGTCCGCCTTGGCACCCTGGTCACAGGCAACACCTACCGGCACCCCGCCGTGCTGGCGAAGATGGCAGCCACCGTTGATCACATCAGTGGCGGACGGGTCGTCCTCGGCATCGGATCCGGCTGGCAGGAAAACGAACATCAGCAGTACGGTATCGAGTTCTCCACGGTGGCCGGCAGGCTGGCCCGACTGGAGGAGGCCTGCCAGGTCATCCGTTCACTGTTCGAACAGGAAATCGCGAATTTCTCGGGCCAGTACTACACCCTCAACAACGCCAGTCTTGAACCCAAGCCGGTGCAGAAACCCCTGCCTCTGTTGATCGGTGGTGGTGGCGAGAAGGTCACCCTGAAAATCACGGCCCGATGGGCTGACGAATGGAATGTCTGGGGATCCGTCGAAACCCTGGAGAGCAAGATGGCAGTGCTCGACCAGCACTGCGAAACCGTCAACAGGAACCCCGCTGACATCCAGCGATCTGCTGTCGCACTGCTGTTCCTTTCTGACGACGAGGCCTTCCTGAAACGTATCCGGGAAACCGTTGACCGGCCAATGATCGCCGGCAACCTCTCAGCGGTTCAGGATATCGTGGGCGCTTACCGTGATGCCGGTGTGGACGAACTTATTGTGCCGGATTTCACGCTCGGCCAGGGCCAGCAGAAGCTCGATATTCTCGACACATTCATCAAGGACATCGCCCCCGGTGTCCGCGACTAGGCATTGACCATGCACCTGCCTCCCATCAGACAACTGCAGTACCTGGTTGCGCTTCGCGAGCACCTGCATTTCGGCCATGCGGCCCAGGCCCTGAACGTGACCCAGTCGACGCTGTCCACC
>JAQCAK010000362.1 GCA_027621895.1 Pseudomonadota bacterium
GGGAGTATCTGGCCGGCCTGGATGCGGATGATCTGTGCATGCCCGAGCGATTGGAAAAACAGGTCGGGTTCCTCGATACGCATCCTGAGATCGCGTTGCTGGGTACCGCGGCAAGATTTTTTGATTCAAAAGGTCTCTCTTTTGTTGCCGTTCAGCCGCAGGACCATGAGGCTATCGCCTGTGAGTTGTTCTTCGGTTACACCATGTTTCATCCCACCGTGATGTTCCGAAAGAGCGCCTTTCAGGAAGCAGGGCTGGGCTATGATCCGTATTTTCGCCAATCGCAGGATCACGATCTTTGGGTTCGGGCATCCCGAAAGCTGAAGTTTGCGAATCTCCCTGTACCGCTTGTCGAGATTCGAAAACATGCGGGGCAGATTGGCGCAAGATTGAACGACTCACAAAGACGCTATTCTCGAGAGATTCTGGAGCGCCAGGTTAACGAGCTCGAAGTCCAGCTGTCCCCCGATGATATCGAGCTTTTGTCGGCACGTGAAAGTGAGTCTCTGCTGTGGGAAAAACGGGAGCTGGAGCGTTACGAGCAGGTTTTACTGGATCTGATCGCGGCCAATGCTTCCATACAGCTTTTTGAGCCGGCAGCGTTCCGCTCGGCAGCGAGGGACAGGTTTCTGGAGCATTGCAGGAACCAGCTTGCACATAAAAACGCGAGCGGTGTCCGGGTTTTTCGGTCTTCACTGATTCATTGGTCCGACCCTGGGGGCAGGCGATTGCTGGCGCTGTTGGCTCGTGCGAGCCTTGCAGTCGCTGATTCCCTTCTGAGGCGTCTGGCCAGCAGGATTCAAAGGTACGGTCGCTATCTGTCAGATCTTGACTGGTATGAGCTGATTTTCAGTCTGCGAGAGGCAAGGCTGCTTTCACAGCCTGGACTTGAACGGAAGACCTGTCTCATTGTTGAACCCAATAGTTTTCATGGCGAAGTGCTGCCCGGGATCTGTCACTACCTGGATGAACTCGGGTACGACATCTTTCTGGTCATGCGACGCAAGAATCAACTCGACGAGGCGCTCTGTCGTGTCAGCAGCCGGGGTGCTCTGCGCACCTTTGTCATCGCGCCCCCGGTTTTCAGGCTTTTTGCCGGCTCTCTTGACCTTGCCAGGTTTGATGCTGTCATGGTGACCTCAATCACCTATGCAGAGAGGCACGGTTACTACGGCAGTTTCTATCAATACATGAACAATCGACTTAAAGTCTGCAGGAACCTGCTCGGGCTGGAGCATCACGTCTACAGGCCTGTAACTTTCCGCGAACTTGCGAACTACCGGAAGATTTTTACTATTTCAGGCTATTCGTCTGCAGATCTGGATCTGCCCATGTTGAATCCGCACTATTTTGGTGAGGTCAGCGTGAAGCAGGTCAGGGGGGCGCCGGTCCGTTTTCTCGCAGTAGGGCAGGCTCTTCAGAGTCAGCGCAGTTTTGATCTGCTGCATGCTTCAATCTCAAGGTTACGAGATCGTGGCTACGAGGATTTTGAGGTCAACCTGGTTGGCAGGGATACCGGGGCCTGGCAGTTCGACAGCCTGGGGCAGTTGAAGGTTCTTGGATACCTCGATTTCGAAGAGTTTTATGCGTTGCTGGAGACTGTAGACTTTGTACTTCCACTGCTGGATCCAGGTGTTCCCAGGCATCAGCGATACTTAAGTGGAGAGACAACGGGGACGCGACAACTTGTCCTGGGATTTCAAAGAATACCCGTTGTGCACAGAAGTTTTGCTCGAGCCTATGGTTGGAATGAAGACAACGCTGTCCTCTATGCTGATGAGGATCTCGATATTGCGATGGAAGCGGCTTTGAATTTGTCGGATGAACGATACAACCAGATGCTCCGTTCACTGGCTGATCATGCAATGGATATCGAAAAGCAGTCTCTCGCAAACCTTGAGCAGGCTTTGACCGGAAACTGAGTCAACACCGTGAATTGAGTCAGTCGAGAATCAACCAATCCGGTTGATCGGCCTCCTGCAGCAGCCATCGATAGGTTGTCAGGAATTTGTCGGTGATGTTGGACCAGTTCATTTCGTCAAGTATCCAGCTTCGACCACGCTGACCCATTTGCTGCAGTTCTTCCATCTCCAGCAGTGTGAGCCTGGCAATGGTCTCCGACAGCTCGTTCTGTGGAACCCACGCACCGCACTGGTGTTTGATCAACCCCTGCCATGGGGTGCCGGTACTGGCAATGACAGGCGTTCCCATCATCAGGCTTTCAGCAACCACCATACCAAAGTTCTCGCTGGCAGACGGCAGGACGGTCATTGCTGATTCGGCCATCAGGCGGTCTCGGGCGGCGCCATAGACCGGATCGATAAACTCCACATTGGTCAGTTGCAGGGCTTTTACCTGCTGTTTCAACGACGCCACGTAAGAGGCCTCACCTGGACCCGCCAGCCGTAACGTCCAATCAGTTCTGGCAGCAGTTGCCCAGGCTTTGATCAAGGCCTCGAGCCCCTTGATTGGATGCATGCGGCCGAGGAAGAGAACGATTTTGCTTTTCTCGACATCCGGAATTGATTGCGCTTTCATTCCGGGTGAGATCAGGGCAATGGCATTCTTCAACCCGTAGTTTCGACAGTCGCTCAGTTCGGCTTCTGATGTCACGTGCAGGCAGCCCGCCTGCTCCAGCGCTGTCAGTTGAAAGGCCGCTTTCGCAATGCACTTTTTCAGCTTGCTGTATGAAAGTGCACTGGGTGACAGCATGCCGTGGATAGAGTAGCAGTAGGGACGCCCTGTTCGCCTGTGCCACTGAAGCGTCGCCCAGGCTGGAAACATCCAGAGTCCATTGAGGTGTGTGATGCCAGCCTCGATCTGGTAAAGGCGCTGGCTGAGTTCGGGTGAGTAGCCGAAATTCCCAGGACCCCGGATTCTGCAGGCATTTGCCGGCGGCCCTTCCCAGTCTCTGTTTCCACCGGCGCACCAGTCCTGGTCGGCGAGACCCAGAATTTCCAGCCCGGTCTCTCGCAGAATGAGTTCATTCGAGAGATGTTCTACGAAGACCTTGATTCCCGCCGTTTTATTGGTCAGACCAGGTGTCACCATCGCAATTTTCATGGTTCAGGTACGTGGTTCATGAACTGAATTGGTTTGGCCGTCTTTCATTGTCTTGCGGCTTCCCATGGCGAAACCGGTCGGGGACCGGTGCCGGCTGCGTGATTCAGAATCTGCTCAAGGAACAGGGCACCGGATTGATCCCCGAGACACTGTGACCAGCGCCGCAATCGGGCTCTTGCATCCGCGCTGGTTCCGCTCAGCACCTGGATAAGCTGGTGGCGCAGATCCTTGACATTGCCC
>JAQCAK010000363.1 GCA_027621895.1 Pseudomonadota bacterium
TTACCCAGACCGCCGCCAGCACCGGTAATCACGACCACCTTACCTTCAAATTCACTCACAATAGTTCCTCCACGTTTTTAAGCCAGTTAACGAACCGGTACACTATCGCTAACCCGCAATTGCGATACAAGTCCCGAGGCAGGGGTATAAATCATGCGAATAGGCGTTTCACTGCCCGTCAGGGAACTGGCTGGCGACCTGGTTGCGATCCGCGACTTTGCCCAGCTGGCTGAAGGACTCGGGTTGACCCACCTGCGGGTTCCGGAACAGGTTCTAAGGCCTGGCAGCGGCCACCTGCATGAGTCCATGACGATCCTCACCTGGGTCGCGGCACAGACCAGCAGCATCGAACTGGTGCCATCGGTGATCATCCTGCCTTCCCGACAGACCGCACTGTTTGCCAAACAGGCCGCAGAACTGGATATCGTCTCCGGTGGTCGGTTGAGACTCGGCATCGGCGTTGGCAACAGCCAGGAGGAATACGGCTACATGGGCGTGGATTTCCATTCCCGGGGCAGGCGCTGCAGCGAGCAGATGCAATTGCTGAAACAGCTGTGGACCCGGGAAACCGTTAACTTCGAGGGAGAGTTTGACACCATTACCGGTGTCGGCCTGAACCCCCTGCCTGTCCAGCAGCCCATCCCCCTGTGGATCGGCGCCAGAGCGGTCCCCTCTGCAAGCGTAATAAGACGCATAGGCCAACTCAGTGACGGCTGGTTCAATCTGGCAAGCCCTGAAGATTTTCCGCGGGTCCGGGATGCCATTTATGCCGAGGCCGATGCCATCGGAAGAGCCAGCGACGAACTCGGTATTGAATCAGGTGTCGCAGTCGTAGGCGAACGAGAGCACGAATGGAAAGATCGAGTCGTCAACTGGAAGCAGGCAGGACTCACACACCTGTGCCTGCGAACGCTGGGCGGTGGACTTAACGGCCGAGAACACCATGAGAAGCTTCAACAGGCAGTGAGCGAGCTTCCAGACCAGGCCCGCGACTGAGTTCCTCCCAACCTCTATGTATCCAGGGTATCCGGACTTTCCGGGCGGAACGCCCTGGCGGCCTGCTCCGATTCAAAACCGACGACGTAGGTTGCCGGCACGGGACATCGTGCCGCATGCAATGTGCGTGACGGTATCGAGATAAGATCACCCGCAGAGGCCATCAGCAGCGAACCGGATTGCGCATCAAGGGTTTCGAAGGAACCGTCGAGCACGTAAATCAGCAGGCTCGTCGCGTGCCAGTGAATGTCTTCCAGATCTCCCGCGGTCATTGCACCATCCCGGGCAAACAACCCCCGGGTCCCAATCTGCGCCAGCGCTTCATCGCGCCCGTTGAATACCCCACCTGATACCGTGACACCCATCATTCCTTCTCCCGAGTAACTCAGCTATCTGCTCAACACAGCGGGTCAGCTTCGCTGTAAGTTGCCTGCAATGACTGACCGGGTATTGATACCCGTCATTTGTCATCTCTGCAATCTGTCTTATCCTGTAAAAAATATCCGGAGACATCCATGAGACGCCTGACAGTCACGCTCCTGCTGGTACTCAACACATCGATCGCATTCGCCGAGGACCAGCCGGATGTGCAGACCCTGATGAACGATATCAGCAACAGCCTGTTAACGCTCCTGCCCGCCGTCCAGGGTGGAAAGCTGAACCGCGAGATCTTTTTCCGCGAAGTCGGTCACCTGAACTCGCTGCTCGAGTCAGCCGGGCCTCATTTCCAGCAACAACCCGCTGGCTCCCTGGTCACCTACCAGATACTGAAAGCGCAGCTGGACGAGGTTCAGGGCTATGCCGATTCCCTGAACCTGTTTACGGCAAAGCGAGTACTGTCGGAATCCTTCGAACTGTGTGCTTCCTGCCATAAACAGGACCAGCTTTCACGCCGGGAACTTGGCATTTCGAAGTTTCACGATTTCGATGAGTTGACTGTGGCTGAGTACAGCTACCTGACCCGGGATTATGAGTCCGCGCTGGTGTCTTACCAGAACTTCCTGGCCGAGGACCAGGCTGACGCCTACCAGCGGACCCAGGCACTGAATCGTATTCTCTCGATTCAACTGGAAGTCAGGGCCGATCCGAAAGCCGCACTTAAGAGCATCAGGGGTCTGCAGCAAACATCAACAGGGCATACTGTTGAAACCGCCCTGCTCAACAACTGGCAGCTGGCGCTGGAAAGACTGGCCAGCGGCACAGCGCATTTCCCGGTACTGAGCCCGATGCCGGTTGCCGAACTTGACCAGTATCTGAACAGCGACTGGCCTGCGATCCAGTCTATACTGAACCACGAGCAGCAACAGCCTTACTGGCTGCTGATTCGCCATCAGCTCAACGACGCACTGAACCGGGCACAGGACAGCAGCGCATTACCCATGCTGTTTTACTGGCTCGCCGTCAGTGATCGAGCCATGCATTTCCAGTTCTACGATTCAATGTCAGGACGCTACCTGGAACAATGCATCCGCCGGTTTCCGAGCGAACCCTACGCCAGGAAATGCCTGGATGAGTATGAACTGCTGATGATCGTGTCGTTTTCCGGCTCTGGCGGCATCAACATACCGCCTGCCGTCAGCCGGCAGATCAACGAACTTCGGCGCCTGGTGCACCCGGCCCGCTGATCAGCCCCATTCGTTCCAGCGCAGGATTTCGTCGAGCCCTTTGCGACGGGTCGGTCCGAAATTGGCGTCCGGGTATCCGATGGGAATCAATGCCACGGGATAGGCGTTCTTAGGGATGCCGGTAACCTCGCGCAGCGGCTGTTCAATGAGCGTATGGGCGGTCGTCATGACCGTACCCAGACCCAGCGCCCTGGCGGACAGCATCAGGTTCTGTACTGCCATGTAGATGGAACTGCCGGCTTCCAGTGAGGTCGGATCCGGCGTGGGTGAAGACAGCTGGTACAGACAGGGAATGATCAGCGCCGGCGCTCTGGCCAGCCCCGAAAAGAAAGACTGCGCACCCTGCAGCATGAGACGCTGTGACCGGTCCTCGGTTTTCTGTCCGCTGGCGATAAAGTCCTTGAGTGGTCCCCCCTCATAAATGGCCTTCAGGGCATCTCCCAGCACCTGGCGCTTTTCAGCATCATCGACCACAACGAACACCCAGGGTTGATGATTGCTGCCACTCGGGGCCCTGGAAGCGGACTCAATGACTTTTTCCAGCAGCGACCGGGGCACCGGTTTGTCCTGCCAGTATCGGATGGCACGCTGGGTGTACATCGCTTCCCACAGGTCATCTGTGGGATCTTTACCGTGTGGTAGCTGACTCATAAGCTTTCCTTCCTGA
>JAQCAK010000364.1 GCA_027621895.1 Pseudomonadota bacterium
CGAGCTGCGGTTCGTGGCGTCATAGAAGCGGCAGGTACTTCCGGAGGCATGCAGGAGTTAAGCCCGAGGGTGCTGTACTTTGGTCTCGCGGGCTCTGTACTGGTGCTCTTCCTCGCTGCTGTTCTGGCGGACCCGGAAATGAGCTACGGCAGGGCCGCACTGACCGCCATTATCGGCTGCATCTGGCTGGCGCTGGCCGGCCTGGTCGTGGCCCAGGCTACAGGCATGACAGATATCTCGCCTATCTCCGGGATGTCGCTGATCGGTGTCACCATCATGTTCTTTCTCAGTGGCGGCAACGTGACCACATCCATCGTCCTCGGCGTCGCTGTCAGCATCGGCATTGGTCAATGCGCGGATATGATGAGCGATCTCAAGTCAGGACACCTGATTGGTGCGACACCCAGGATTCAGCAGATCGCCCAGTTCTCATTCGCCTGGATTGGCGTGCCGGTTGCAATTGGCGTGCTCTATCTCATCTGGAATGGCCCCGGCTTTGGCCCGGGGAACCCGGATCTGTCCGCTCCGCAGGGCGCTGCGCTGGCGGCCGTGATCGATGGCCTCCAGGCTGGCGATACACCTATCGACAAGTATCTGCCCGGTCTGGGTATCGGCCTGGCGATGGGTATTTTTCCGCTAAGCGGCATGGCAGTCCTGGTGGGGCTCGCCATGTACCTGCCCTTCTACATTACTCTCACCTATGGGCTTGGCTGTTTCATCTCGATGGTGCTGGAGCGAAACAAGGGCCCTGTCTGGATGGCGAAGACCGCCGTGCCCGTTGCTGCCGGTTTCATCATTGGCGAGGCGCTGGTGAATTTGACCCTGACCCTGGTCACACTGGGGACCGGCGAATGAAGCACCTGTTTAAAACCCAGGCACCCCTGCTGATTCTGGCGATCGGTATCGCCCTTGCTGCCGCCGGCGGTGCCAGACTTGGCAAACTGGACTTTGCCATGACCCTGGCCAAGGGACAGCAGCAACTGGGTCAGCAGAACATCGAACAGCCCCCCACCCGGTCGGAACCTGTTGACCCGGACCTGCGGCTTCAAAACTGGATTGATGTCAGCGGTGGGTTATTCGGTATTGGCATGCTGCTGATCATCACGGGATCCGTCATGGCGCGAAGACGACAGAGCACCCTGCGAGAAGAAGCGAGCAATGTTGATGCCCCCGATGATCTGCCCGCAGCACTCAGGCAAATGGCGTCAGATATTAGATTACTCGGCGAAGCACTGTCTGCTGAGTCACCCGATATGGCCGCCATCAGGACACACATAGAAGAGGTCCAGATGATCCGGCTTGATCCCATTCTGGCAAGCCGGCAGTCCCTGGAACAACAATTCGGGCTGGCAGGTTTCGCTGAACTGGTCGGCCCACTGTCCAGCGTTGAACGATTTCTTAACCGGACCTGGACCGTACTCGTTGATCATCACCTGGATGAGGCAAGAAAAAGCATCGCCATGGCATCTGATTCAATGGACATAACACTGGCCGTCTACGAGCAACTCGCTAACTCGTCTGTGAGCTAGCTACTAACAAACAGAGGAAAACCGATGAGCAATCCCGTTTACATGATCGGCATTATTGATGTGAAGGACTTCCAGACCTATGGTGAACAGTATGGTATGCCCGTCGGTGCCATGTTCGCCGAAGTAGGTGCCGAAATCGTGGCCGCGTCAGACCAGGCAGAGGTCCTTGAGGGCGACTGGCCTGGCAACTGGACGGTCCTGGTCAAGGTGCCCAGTGCCGAGATCGCGAGGGACCTCTACCATTCTGAGAAATACGCGCCATTCAGGAAAGCAAGGATAGAAAACCTGGCAAACCAGACTTTGCTTGGCATCGTGCCCGCGCTTGATTCATAACTGCCCGAAAGCGGTCTATCCCACCGCCCGACGGAGCCGGTCATTCACCGCCGTCCAGGTCTCGTCCGTTGGCGGCTGTTCCACAACCAGCACATCCCGCTCAAGCTGATCCAGTGCATGGAGGGAGGCATAGAGCCGTTTGCCATAACCCACCGGGTCCGTGGGTAACTGCAGTATTTCATCCGGCGCTAACCCCAATGCAAGCAACTGTGCCCGGGCCTGCGCGCTGAATATCATGTAGCCGGCATTGGCAGGCAGGCTTTCTCCTGTCATTTCTTCGAGGCTGGCCATTATCAGGGGTGTGCGGGGCTGATAGTGAGCCCTCACATTGCCGGGCACAATGACATCATGTTCCTCGGGCATTTCAACCGGACAGCCCAGAACGGCCTGGACCTGCTGTCTCGATACAGGACCTGCCCTGACGATTCGCGGCACTTCCCCGGTCAAATCAACAATCGTCGATTCCAGCCCGTACTCACAGGGACCACCGTCGAGCACCGCTGCGATACGCCCGTCGAGACAGTCAACCACCTGCTCGGCAGAAGTCGGACTCAGCGCCTTGTAACGATTGGCCGAGGGCGCTGCCAGGCCGCTGCCGAATGCCACCAGAACTGCACTGAACAATGGATGGGCCGGTACCCGAAGGCCGATAGTGTCGAGACCGCCGGTGACGGCATAACTTGTCGAGGCTGATTTGCGGAGCAGCAGGGTAAGCGGGCCAGGCCAGCAGGCTTCTGCGAGCAGCCGGGCTGAAGACGGAATGTCGGTCGCCCAGTGATCAAGATGTTCGGCTGAGGGAATGTGAACGATCAGTGGATGGTTCGTCGGCCGGCCCTTGGCTGTGAATATCCTGCCCACCGCATCATCGTCTGAGGCATCAGCTGCCAGTCCGTAAACGGTTTCTGTCGGCAACGCCACGCACTCACCCTGGTGGAGCAATTCCACGGCCCTGGCGACGCCCTCACTGCCTCGAAGCACGATCACCCTGCTTGCCTGTCCTGTCTGCGAAAAGCCTGATTGTACTTTTTTTGACGAAGGTGAGCGTGATAAGGAACCTGTTTTTTGCCGAAGACCGCTTCTGGCTGCGATTCGAAGGGAAATACTGCACCGCAATTCTCTGCCACACCGATGACCATCCCGCTTTGCCGATTGACCCACGGGTGTAGAGATGTTTAATTTGCGAGAGACTGCCAACAGGAGCCGGCCAACCTTTGACCATAGACGTAAAAGCCATCGAGATTTTCTCCCGTATCGATGCCAGTCGTCACGATACGATTACCAGCCTGTTCTCATCACAGGAATGTCCGAGGGGAACGACTGTCCTGCATTACGGAGAGCCGGCCGACGGGCTCTATGTGCTCGAGCAGGGTGAGGTTGAAGAAAAGGATCCTTAGAACGAGGGTGTGCTGGCCAGGCTGACC
>JAQCAK010000365.1 GCA_027621895.1 Pseudomonadota bacterium
GATACTGGACGACCCGAATCCCATTCGGGGACTGGTCGTGATATCCGGTAATCCACTGCTGTCCATGGGCTCCGGCAGTCGACTCCGGGAAGCCTTCGAGGCGCTGGAGTTCTGCATCGTGATCGATATTTACCCCAGCGCAACGTCGGAGTACGCAGACTACCTGCTGCCGGCTACCGACATGTTCGAACGCGCCGATATCAACATCTGCGGACTGGGTATGCAGAAAGATCCTTACATTCAGTACACGGATTTCATCGTGCCACCGAAAGCTGATCGTCGACCGGAATGGTGGATCCTGCGCGCGATCGAGAGGGCCCAGGGATTCGAGAGCGAACTGGCACCGATGGATGACTACGGCCAGGCCATCGACGCGCTGGGCCTGTTCAACCGGTTCGATCATATGCTTCGCCAGAGCGACCTGGATATCGATACTGTCAGGACAGAAGGCACGGTCGTCCTGCCGCCCGTCCGGGCCGGGGGATTCTGGGAATCCGTCATTCAGACGGAATCCGGCCGGGTGGACTGCTGTCCGGCCTCGCTCGAGGAAGCTCGCGGCCGTTGCGAGGAGATTTTCACGCAGCTGCAGGCTGAAGATCCAGGCCAGCTGAAGATGATTTCACGCCGAACCAACTACATGATCAACAGCTGGTTTAACAACGTGCCCTCGCTGAAGCGCCCGAAGCATCAGAACAATCCCATTTATATCCATCCGGATGACGCCAGGGCGCGCAACCTGGGCGACGGTTCCAGCGTCACTGTCAGCAATGAGTTTGGCAGGATAGAAACCGTGGTGTCGCTGGATGAAACCCTGCGACCGGGCACGGTCGCCATGACCCACGGCTGGGGTCACAAAGGGAAGGGACTGTCGATTGCATCCAGGTACCCGGGATCCAACGCCAATGACCTGCTGCCTTCCGGGCCAGGCTCGTTCGAGAAGGTGTCGAACCAGGCCTTCATGACCGGTATTCCGGTCGAGGTCGCCGCCATCTGATCATGCGGTTGCACATGCCTTCCAGGAGGCAGGGTTACTCCCCGAATATGGCTTTAAACAGATAGAAGAAAATGATCGCGAGACCCGCGCCCGCCGGCAGGGTCACGAGCCATGAGATAAAGATGGTTCCGACGACCCTGAGGTTCAGGGCCGCCAGGCCCCGGGCAAGCCCGACACCCAGCACGCCGCCGACCAGGGTATGGGTCGTACTCACGGGCAGACTGTACCCGGAAGCTATCACCACCGTGGTCGCAGCAGCCAGCTCTGCGGCGAACCCGCTGCTGGGGGTCAGTTCCGTGATGTGGGTACCGATGGTCCGCATCACCCGATAACCATAGATGGCCAGGCCCGCTACGATACCGCCGCCGCCCAGCAGCAGAATCCAGTTGGGCATGCGGGCCTGCTGCATGACCTCGCCGCCGGAAGAAATGATGGAGTTGACGGCAGCCAGCGGGCCGATCGCATTGGCGACATCATTCGATCCATGGGCGAATGCCATCGAGCAGGCTGTAAACAGCATCAGAACACCGAACAGACGTTCAATATTGACGATATCGTGATTCGCAGAGTCCACCACCCGGTGAATTCTCGACATGGCAAAAATACCAATCAAAGCGAAAAGCAGTGCAACGATTGCTGACAGCACCAGCGATTGCTGGAAAGTGAGATCAAGACCCACGTGCTTCAAGCCCTTGACCATGGTCACCATCGAGATGATGAAACCCACCATGAAGATATAGAACGGCACCACGCGTTTCGCTGAGACAAACGGATCCGCTGTATCAAAGACGAACTTGCGCACGCTCATGAACAACATGAAAGACAGGGATCCTGCCAGTATGGGAGACACGATCCAGCTGGCGGCGATATTGCCCACCTTGCCCCAGGCAACCGCGTCAACAGAGATCCCGACACTCGCAAATCCCACGATCGCACCCACGATGCTGTGGGTTGTCGAAACCGGCCAGCCGAAAGTCGTTGCAATCAGCAGCCAGATCCCGGCAGCCAGCAGCGCTGACATCATGCCGTAGACCAGCAGGTGCGGATCATCGGACAGTGCAGCGGGATCGATAATGCCCTTGCGAATCGTCGATGTGACTTCGCCGCCGGCCAGGTACGCACCCGCAAACTCAAACACCATCGCGATAATGATCGCCTGTTTTACCGTTATCGCCTTGGCACCGACGGAGGTGCCCATAGCATTGGCGACATCATTGGCACCGACACCCCAGGCCATGAAGAACCCAAAGATAATGGTCAGCAACAGCAGCGTGCTGCCGTAATCTTCTATAATTCCCATACCTACCTTCAGCTCGCTATCAGGTACATCATCCGGTTACCAACCGTCTGCGCGTTGTCAGCCACGTCACCGATCAGATCGATGATACGGTACATAAACATGACGTCGACCGGGTTAAGGTCACGCTCGAGATCAAACAGCATCCGCCGCACTTCAACCTGCAGCACGTCAGATTCGTGTTCCGCCGTATGCAGCCGGTCGAGTATGTCTTCAATGAAATCAATTTCCTGGCCCGAAAACCCGGTACTGACCAGGTCATTCAGCTCATCCATTGCTGTTTTTGCCAGGGTCACCGCAGAAATTGCGCAGGCCGTGTAGACCTTCAGTGACTCATGGATCGGCACCGGAAACTGCATCTGACGTCCGAGGATCAATCCCGCAATATCCTTGCTGGCATTGGGGATGCTGTCCTGGACCTGCAGCAGTTCAAGCAGATCGCCACGGGGCACAGGCAGGAACAGACTCCGGGGCAGACTCAGGCGAACTTTCTTCTTGATATCGTCTGCCTGGCCTTCGAGATCGTTGATGGTGTGAGCGTGCTTGTGAGCCAGATTCCAGTTGCCGTCGAGCACGGCATCCATAAAAGGAATCAGTTCCTGGGCACATTCACTGCAGACGTCCATCTGCTTCTGAATAGGAGAAATGGGCGAGGGTCCAAACAATCTGGTAAATATTGGTGTATTGGACATAGCGTTAAAATCTGGACCCGGCGGGGTGACCCGAGCCGCCATTATAGGCAAGACGACGCGCATTGAGAAACCGTAACTCGCCCGGATCATCTGGACGCTTGAAAGTGGCATCCCAATCCATCACATTCCATCAAACTGCCTGCAGACTACCCTTGAGCGATATGCTATAAATCCCGCCCATGAATCATCCAGACAAAGACCACAGCCGGCAGTACCTGGATACGGCGGCTGTCATCCTGTCAGGCATATGCCTGCTGCACTGCCTTGCGTTGCCGGGGGGGCTGACGATCGTGCCC
>JAQCAK010000366.1 GCA_027621895.1 Pseudomonadota bacterium
CCGGAGGCAGAATCAGCATGGCCCGGGGTTCCGGCATGGGCCCCCAGGTCGCCATGCTGACCCGGTCTGACGATTACACAACGGCAGACCTGGGAGCCGGTGACAAGCTGAGCGGCGACATTATCGTCGGCGAAAACAGCATTATCGGCGCCGGCTGCAAAATACTCCCTGGCGTCACCATTGGACATGATGCTTCGATCGGCACCAACTGCGTGATATCAAGGGACGTAAACGCCGGCGACATGATTGTCAGTCGCGGCGCTTCCAACCTGACCATGGGCAACAGGATTAACGGAGATTCCCTGTGAGCAACCCGGCAAGGCCACGCATTTCCATCGTGACTGCCCTGTACAACAGTGCCGGGTACATAGAGGAATTCATTGCGCGCTGCACTGAAACCGTCACCCAACTCACCGATGACTACGAGATCATCCTGGTCAACGATGCCTCGCCCGACAACTCCCTTGCGGTTGCCGTCGAACTCCAGCGGCAGGACCCGCATCTCGTGGTCATCGACCTGTCCAGGAATTTCGGGCAGCACAAGGCCAACTGGACCGGCCTTTCCCACGCCACCGGTGACTATATCTTCCTGATCGAGGCGGATCTTGAGGAACTGCCCGAGTGGTTGCTGCCCTTCTACGAGCAGCTGACGGCGGACGACAGCATCGATGTGGTCTACGGCCTGCAGGCCTCGCGCAAGGGTGGCTGGATCGAACGGATCAGCGGCGATCTTTTCTACCGGATCTTTAATCTGTTCAGCCAGGTCCGGATTCCACCCAATCACATCACTGTCCGCCTGATGAGCCGCCGGTATGTGAAAGCCTTTGTTGCACACCAGGAACGGGACCTTTTCGTGGGCGGCATGTACGAACTCGCTGGTTTCGGCCAGCAGCCTCATATCGTGACCAAGCTGAGTCATTCCGAAACCACCTATAACCTGGGCCGGAAGCTGAACCTGCTGGTCAGCGCGATTGTGTCCTTTTCGTCGCTGCCACTCTGGCTGATCTTCTGGATCGGCCTGTTCGTGTCATTCAGTGCTTTCGGCGTGATTGTCTGGGTCGTGATCAAGTGGGCAGCCGGAAACCCGCAGCCCGGGTGGGCCAGCCTGATCGCATCAATCTGGGCGGTTGGCGGACTGGTCATGGCGTCCATTGGCACGATCGGCATTTACCTGAAAAAGATCATGGCCGAGATAAAATCCCAGCCCTATACCATCATCAGGCATATCTACGAATCCGGGCAGAACACGCAGCAGGTGTCATCCAGCGGGGAGAAGCAATCATGACAGTCACCGAAAACACGGCAGGCGCCTGGATGCAGCAACAACTGCAAACCAACGGCTACATCATCCTGAAGGATGTCGTTTCAGCAGACAGCCTTGGAAAGCTGCGCGACGATCTGACCGCCATTTTCGCATCTGTCGCAAGACCCGGTGAGACCGTTTTTGAGACCATTCGGCGACTGGATGCAGAAGACAGCCAGACGCTGTACCGAATCTACCAGTTTGTATCCCGCACTTTCACATCAATGGATGCGGTTCGCGCCGATATCCTGCCCGTGGTCGAAGACATCCTGCCCGATGGCATCGTGATTGACCTGGGTTCTGCCATTATTTTCGGGATTCCCGAGAACAGCCGGCTCACCTGGCAATGGCACCAGGAGGGTCCCTATGACCCCGCCATACCCAATATTCTCAGCGTTAACATGCCGGTCTTCGAACCCGCACGGCGGGAAAACGGTTCGATCAGCCTGCTGAAGGGGTCTCACAGGCTGGGCGTACTGCCCTACGACAAGATCCAGGAGGCACCTGACGCCTCCACCAGCCTGGTACCCCGGGGGATCGACAGGCTGGTCGAGGAATACGAGGAAGCCTGCTTCGAAGCAGAGCCCGGCGATATCATCCTGTTCTATGAGAGCCTGATTCACCGCTCCAATATCAACCAGTCAGACCGGCCCCGTGTCACTTTTGTGGGCCGCTTCACTTCAATCCAGTCGCTGCCTGAACACGCCACCCTGATTGACGGCAAACCCTACTGATCCTGCGGTCTGCTGCAGGGTCAGACTACTGAATCCGCTCGAACAGAAACCAGTTTCTTCCCTGGTATCGCAGCGCAACCCGGTGGGCATCATCGCGGAAAATGTAGGTCACGAAAGCCTCTCGGCCTTCCACCAGGAAATAGTCATAGTTGTCCGCGTGGTGCTTTTCCCAGTCGAACTCTGCCGGACGCCAGGCCAGCCGGCTGCTGATGCCGCTGCGATAGGCCGGCCGGTAAAAGCTGTTCAATGAAGGCCATTCCGCGAAGTTAAAATCCACCAGCCCCTGCTGTTCGACCTGGTACCACACTGGGAAGTGCAGATAAACAGGCACCCGGGCAAACGCACTGTTGCGCTGCTCCACCAGGGAAAGAGCGCGCCGATGAGGTTCTGTATAGGTCAGCATGCGCCTGAAATCAGCGGACTCCTGTTCGAAGCCATAGGCTTTAATGGCGATCCGACCGAGCAGCGCGATACCGACAATACCCGGCAGCAGGACAACCAGCCTTTCCATCCGCTCAAGGAAGGGCGGTGCGATCAATCGCGCATCCCGGCACAGCAACACCAGGAACATCAGGCCAAACATCTGAAATCGCTCTAAAGTGCCGAGGTTATCGAACACCAGGGACGGCGCCAGCAGCATAAACGCCACGTAGAACAGCCCTGGCGCCACCGTATCAATACACCACCTGGGTCGAACCCCCAGCAGGAAGGGCAGTGCCACCAGTGTCATCGCGACCGCTGTCTGCGGCAGGGAGTACTCCAGGCTGAACAGATCCGGGAAGAATCGCGTCAACCGGGAAACATCAATGTTCCAGACAACCGGGTTGGAGATGTTCCGGGGCTCCACATTCAGCAGCATCCAGCCCAGTGCCAGTGGAATCGAGACGGTCATGGGCAATATTCGCCGGACCAGCTCCGGGAAGGCTGGCAGGTTCCTTAGCGCCATTGCCGAGGCAGTGACACAGAAGAAGGCTACAATCAGCAGGTGACCAAAGAAGAGCACCAGGGTCCAGGCCATGACCGACCAGCCACAGGCCCTGCCTTCCAGGAAACGGTGATAGTGCACCAGAAACAGCGGGCCCAGGGGTGCACAGACGAGAAAGTTAAGAAACCCCCATTCATAGGCGAATCCAAAAGGCACCGCCAGAAAAAGCCAGTCCAGCAGTGACGGTGCATTTAACTCGCGGCGCAGCCAGGCCAGGCTCCAGATAAAGCCCAGTACCGAGGCTGCAACGACAATC
>JAQCAK010000367.1 GCA_027621895.1 Pseudomonadota bacterium
CGATGATGGCGATCTGGTCTTAGCGCAGCCTTGCAAGGCTCTGTTGGGTCACATAGTCATCGCGACCGACTTTGAGTGTCAGTCCCTCATCGGTACTGACAACATGCATGTCGGTCAGCACGATCACCAGTGCAAGCAGGGAAGCCGCGGTAGCCAGCGCCTGCGGGAACTGCCAGCCGCTTCGCTGGGCAAGATGTTCAGAGCGATTCCACGGGCCAACCTGTTGATCCTGCCAGCGCGAGCTCACAAGGTTCATCTGCCAGATGTCTGCCAGCAGTGCGGCACAGTCATCGCAGCCCTGCAGGTGTGCGTCCACCCGTGCGGATTCTGCCGGGTCAAGCGTCCCCTCGTGGAAATCGAAGAGCCCGGATTGACACGTTTCACAGTTCATCTTTTGCATGACTCTACTCCGTTCATCTCTGTTTGCCTGTTTTCGACGTTCAGCAGGCGAGCCTGGCAAGGTTTGGACTGCCACGCATTTTTTTCAGGGCGGCATAAAGCCGGGACTTCGCTGTATTGGTGCTGATGCCCAGTTGGCCGGCAATCTCATCGAAGGTGAAATGCTGGAAGAACTTCAGCTCCACCACCTGTCGCTGCTCATTGGGGAGCAGGGCAAGCAGTTTCACGATCTCGCTGTTGGATTGAGCGGTTTCCAGGGTGACGAACGGCGAGGGATTGCTCTCGTTGGGCTGCTCCTGGTATTCGTGCTGGTCGTACCTGCGTCGGCGGAGATGATCTGTGCAGCGAAAGGTCGCAATGCGGAAGATCCAGGCACCAAAGGGTGCATCGCCCCGGAAGCTCTCCAGGTTTCTGTAGACAGACAGAAAAACGTCCTGCAGCAGATCCATGGCGTCGTCGGGATGACCGACCAGCCGCAGGGCGTGGTTATAGAGTCGGTTCTCGTAACGACGAACCAGCGACAGCCAGGCACTCTCGGAGCCTGCTATGGCCTTCCTGACCAGTTGTTCGTCTGTTTTTCGACCCAGCATGGACCCTGCCCGATTCGGGTTTCTTCATCATTTCGATCATAGACGGGGAAAGGGAGGGAATAGTTTTAACTTTCAGGAAAAAAATCAAAAAAAGTGGCTGAAACTGCCCTTGCGGTCAGCTTCAGCCCTGGCAGGTGCCTGCCCCGCTGTTTGCGTTCTAGGCTTTCGGCAGCTTCACGACCATGACATCGCAGCCGGAGGATTCCAGGACACCTTCGGCTGTATTGCCGACCAGTGCGCCGGAGAGCCCGGTGCGGGCCACGGTGCCGATCACAATCACACCGGCATCGACTTCCCGGGCAACAGCGTTGATCACCTGGGAGGGCGTGCCTTCCTCCAGGTGAACCTGTTCTGCTGCAATATGATGCTCGGCTGCCAGCGCAGCGGCGGCCTCACGGTGTTCCTTCAGCAGGTTGCCGGGGGTTGGATAGGGCGTTGAATCCACGGATCCAACGGCCATCATCGGTGTACTCGCGCGCCAGGCAGCCGCCAGATTGATGGTGCCTCCGAGGACCCGATTAATTCGCTTCGCCTCATCCATGACGATGCTGTTCAGCGCATTGTGATTCTCATCGCCGCTGCAGACATCCACCGCGGCAACAATCGGCTCGCCCTTGATCTTGTCCTTCTCACTGACCAGCAACAGCGGATAAGGACAATGTCGAATGAGATTCCAGTCTGTGGTTGTGCGTACGACCGTCTGAAACAGTGAATGCTGGCGCATGGGCTTGATCACCAGATCACTCTTGTTGCGGTTTGCCGTTTCGATCACGGCCTCGTAGAGCTTGTCGAAAGGCACAACCTCGCAGGTCACCCGGTAGCCATTGGCGATGTAGGGTGTGATGATCTTCTGCAGCCAGGCCTTCTTTTCAGCGAACTTCTTTGAAAAAGTTTCCGCGGATTCGTGTTCCACGAAGAGCACTGCATGGATATCCAGGTCAGCTTCGGTGGGAATTTCAGCGCAACGATCCAGCGCATGATGCCTGGTCTCCCGGGGATCGATGACGGCAAGTACTCTGGTCATAAGAATCTCTCCTGATTCCTCGATGATTGTGATCATTGTAGACAATCAGCGGTAATCGGGGCTTGACCTCCGTCAAGCGAACTTCCGGTAACCCGGCGACAATTACAATGATGGCGATGGCGCGCCGCGACGCGGATCGCACTTGACCGTGGTCAATGGTGTTCGATGGCGTAAACGACGACAATGACGCTACGGTGTTGTAACTCAATACAGGGGGAACTCGATGAAGCTTCGATGGACGCTGTGCCTGCTGTTCTTCTGTCTTTCCGGATGTGCAGGCCAGAATTACCTGGGTATCACGCTGACGCCACCGGGCGAGCAGGCGACCCAGCCGCGGGAAGCACTCAGGAGTTTTCAGGTTGAGTCGGTAGATCTGCCCGTGTTTCTGGGACCCATCATGGTCAGCAATTTCAGCGTGGCGCTTGCCGAACGTGGTCTTCAACCGGTAGTGGAGGGCGGTGACATCCTGGTAACGCTGCGTTACGTTCAATCCAACCTGACGTCAGAGCCGTCCCCCGGTTCCCTGCAGGAAGCAGGCGGCAACGGCGGTGAGACGCGTTTCATTGCCAGGATTGTCGTGGAGTTCCGTCGTTCGGGAGACGCTGATGTGATCTGGCAGGGTAGCATTCAGCGATTGCACAGTGTCCGCCCCGGTGATTACATGCATACGGGACAGGCCTCGGTCGCACTGCTGGCAGCTTTTCGGGATCTGCTCAGCGCGTATCCGGAACTGCCACGGGAAGGGGAGGCAAATTGAGCACCAGCGTCGAGATAAACAACATCCGCAAAGTCCTGTTTTTCGCAGATGGTGCCAGGGGGCAAATGGCCGCGCTCAGGCGGGCGGCAGGTATTGCCATTCACAATGGCGCGGATCTCACGGTCATTGGCGTTGTGAACGAGGTTTCAACGAACGACGTCAGGCTTCGACGTAACATGCAGAGTATCCAGAAGACCCTGACTCGTGATCGGGGGCTGGAACTCGATCAACTGATTGCAGACATCGGGCCGTTGAAGGGGCGCAAGCTCTCTGTCCGGCGTCAGGTCGCTGTGGGCAAAGATACCGTGGCTGTTACTCAGGCTGTTGTGGACGGTAAATTTGATCTACTGGTCAAGTCAGTACGTTCAGTATCTCCGCTGGGGGGGCTGTTCGGTGATATCGATACCAGGTTGCTGCATTTTTGTCCGTGCCCGGTCATGATTTTGAAACCCCAGCGACGCAAGGCCTGGCGTTCCGTGCTGGTTGCAGTTGACCCTCATGC
>JAQCAK010000368.1 GCA_027621895.1 Pseudomonadota bacterium
GCGAACTTCAAGTGGCTCCCTGGTTCCATTGAGCACCGTGATATCTCTGAAGCAGACGGTGCAGCCCAATGTCATGAGGCAGTACCAGCAGTTGAACAGCGTAAAGATCCAGGGCTTTGTACTGCCGCCCAACTCACTGGGAGACGGGCTCGCTTTTCTTGAGAAGACACTGGAGGAGGTAGCGCCTGCAGGTTTCCGCGTCGGGTATGAGGGCGAGTCGCGACGATTTATCCAGGAGTCCCAGGGCTTCCTGTTTCTTTTTGTGACTTCCCTGATCTTCATCTACCTGGTGCTGTCCGCACAGTTCAACAGTTTCCGCGATCCGCTCATTGTGCTGATCAGCGTGCCGTTGTCGATCTTTGGTGCACTGGTGCCGCTTGCTCTGGGTATGACCACATTGAACATTTACACGCAGGTCGGTCTGCTGACGCTGATCGGACTGATCAGCAAGCACGGCATTCTCATTGTGGATTTTGCCAACCGGCGGATGAGCGAGGGAATGGACAAGAAGGCCGCGGTGCTGGCTGCTGCAGGCCTCAGGCTCAGGCCGATCCTGATGACCACCTTTGCCACGGTGCTGGGAGTTCTGCCGCTGTTGCTGGCTTTCGGCGCAGGTGCCAATGCCCGCTTTGCCATCGGTCTGATGATTACCGCGGGCATGCTGGTTGGCACACTGTTTACGTTATTCGTTCTGCCCACCTTTTATACCCTGCTGCACAGGAACCCGGTCACTGCCGATGTGAGCGCGACCGGTACGGGTGAATCCATTGCTGGCAGCCCGGCGTAGTAGAGTTACTTTCCAGTGATAACGAGATGCTATGTTTGGTCTGTTCAAGAGCGACCCGGTGAAGAAACTGCGCAAGCAGTATCATGCGAAACTCGAGGAAGCGATGCACATGCAGCGCAACGGCAAGATCCGTGAGTATTCCCTGCTGACCGCCGAAGCGGAAGCTATTCGAGAGAAAATGGAGGCAGCGCAACAGGCGCAGGCAGACCTGAACTGAATGTCAGCCCGTGTTGCGATTATAGGTGCAGGCATTGCCGGCGTTTCCCTGGCGCGGCTGCTGTTGACGCGGTTACCGCACCTCGACGTGACGCTTTTTGAAAAGAGTCGCGGGGTCGGTGGCCGAATGGCTACCCGTTACACCGATGGCTGTGAGTTTGATCACGGCGCGCAGTTTTTCACGGTTCGGACAACAGCGTTCGAATCCTTTCTCGAACCCTATCAAGCCTGTTTTCAGACCTGGGAGCCAGGGGTCACCACGCTCTCTCCGGTCGGTAAGCCCTATGGGCGAATCTGGTTTGAGCCCCATTACGTGGGTGTACCCCGGATGAACAGTCTGTGCCGGGGCATCATGTCGGCACCCGATCCATTGAATGTCAGGACGCAGCAACAGGTGCAGGGATTGTCAGGCTGCCCCGGGGAATGGTTCCTGGAAATTGAGGGTGAGTCTGTCGGCCCGTTCAACTGGGTCGTGTCCACCGCCCCTGCGCCCCAGACTGCAGCCCTGCTGGGTATGGATCTCTCCCGGGTGGTTTATGCGCCTGCCTTCGCTCTGATGGTGCCCATGGACCAGGCTCAACTGCCGCTGTCTGGCGCTGCCGTGATCAAAGACTCACTGCTTGAATGGGTCGCGGCAGGTTCGACGAGGCCCGGCCGTGGCAGCCAGGCCTCACTGGTCGCTCACGCCAGTGGTCGCTTCTCGCAGGCGCACCTTGATGCGCCAGCTGACCAGGTCAGGGACGAAATGATTCGTGAACTGGAGCATCTCGGCCTTAATGGTTGCTCACGTGACGCAGCGGTCCTGCATCGCTGGCGCTATGCCCGGGTTCTTGAGCCGCTGGATGAGCCCTGTCTTATCGACAGCGAGCAGCGTATCGCCGGCGCCGGTGACTGGTGCATCGGGGCAAGAGTTGAGGACGCCTTCAGCAGTGCCCTGCAGCTCAGCCAGCAACTTATTCCCCGTCTGAACTGCTGACAGGCTCTGCTGTCTCCGCAATCGCCTCGGACAGGCCAGGTACAAACTCCGCTCCGTGAAGCACCTGTACTGAAGATCCCTCGAAATCATCGCCGATCGGCTCGAACCGTCCGCCAAGACAACTGCTCAGGAAAGCTTCACTGGTGGCATAAAAGGCCATGCGGTTCTCTGGTCGCGCAAATCCATGTCCTTCATCAGGATAGTTCAGATAGGTAACAGGCAGATTCTTCGCTTCCATGGCGCTGACCAGTTGATCCGACTCCTGCTTGGTCACCCGGGGGTCGTTCTCGCCCTGTCCTATCAGGAGCGGCACTTTGATATCGCCGACTCTGGAGATGGGTGAGCGGTTGTGCATATCCGTTCGATCGGTTTCATTCGCGGGGTTGCCCACGAACTTGTACCAGGTGTATTCCAGGCTGGGCCCCCAGTAGGCAGGAAAACTTTCTACCAGTGTGACCAGGCTGGACGGGCCGACAATATCAACACCACAGGCGAATGTGTCGGGCGTGAAGGTAAGACCGACCAGCGTGGCGTAACCGCCGTATGAGCCACCCATGATGGCAACCTGGTCTTTCTTTGCTATACCGCCCGAGACAGCCCAGTTCACGGCGTCGATCAGGTCGTCATGCATTTTCCCGGCAAACTCCCTGACCGCAGCATTGAGGAAATTCTTACCGAAACCTGTTGAGCCCCGATAATTCACACTCAGTACAGCGTAGCCCCTGTTCGCCAGCCACTGGTGAGTTGCGCTGTAACCGTATTCATCACGCGCCCAGGGTCCGCCGTGGACGTACAGCACCATGGGAACGGGATTTGCAGGGCGACCTTCAGCGTCGCGCTCAACATCGGCCGGCAGCGTCAGGTATGAGACCAGCGTCAGGCCGTCCCGGGCCTTGATTTCTACCGGGTACATGGGCTGCAGTGGGGCGCCTGCCAGCTCAGGCTGGGTATCAAAAAGGGTCAGGGCAACCGTATCTTCCCGGTCGTAAAGGTAGTAGATCCCCGGCTTCTGGGCATCATCAGCATAAACCACAATGGTGCTGCCATCCTGTGTCGTGGCAAGAAAACTGAGATCCCCGGGAATCCGCTCCTGGATCGTTTCCAGCTCTGCCTGGTCTTCATCGGTGATGCCCCGCCATTCGATGCGATCGTAATTCACCGCATAGGCGATAACCTCATAGGAAACAGGGTCGATCAGCGCCTCGACAATATCAGCCCGGGGGTCCTCGGCGATGATCTGCTGTTCACCGGATTCGAGATTGATCGACACCAGTGCTGCAGTGT
>JAQCAK010000369.1 GCA_027621895.1 Pseudomonadota bacterium
ATGGACCTGCCGGGCAGTGTCTCTGTCCTGACCGAGGAGGTCATCCGCTCACGAGGCGCGCAGCACCTTGAGGATATCGTCAACGCGATTCCCAACGTCAATTTCGCCGCCGGGACCAGTCGCGCCCGATTCTTCCAGATTCGCGGCATCGGCGAGCGCAGCCAGTTCGTTAACCCCATCAACCCCTCGGTGGGCTTCATGATTGACGATGTTGACTTCAGCGGTGCAGGCACACTCGCCACCATGGTAGACGTCGACCAGGTGGAGGTGCTGCGTGGACCACAGGGTACCCGCTATGGTGCCAACGCCCTGGCCGGCCTGATCAATATCAAGACCAATGAGCCTACTAAAGGCACCTACGCCACCCTCTCTGCCACCACGGCAACCTATGACTCAAGGAGCTACAGCCTGGTGGCGAATCTGCCGCTTTCGGACACGCTCAGTTCAAGATGGGTGCTCGAGACCCATGAGAGTGACGGCTATATCCGAAACGATTACCTGGACCGTGATGACACCAATAACCGGGATGAACTCACCGGCCGGGCCAGGTTTGCCTGGCAGGCCTCTGATACCTGGACCGTGGATCTGACGCTTGCCGGCATTGACGTGGACAATGGCTACGACGCTTTCTCGCTGGACAACACACGACGAACCCTTTCCGATGAACCAGGCTTCGATCGACAGAATTCCAACTATGTATCTCTGAAGAGTCGCTGGCAGCTGGATCGGGTTGATGTCACCCTGCTCCTCAACCAGTCCGCCTCGGAGATGGACTATGGCTACGATGAAGACTGGACGTACACCGGCATTCATCCCTTCGGCTATACATCAACAGACTATTACCTGCGCGAAAGGGATACCCGAAGTGCAGAGATCCGGCTCGGATCAACTGATTCGTCACGAAGGTTCGGGGATTCCACCGAATGGACTGTCGGCATCTACCTGTTGACCTCGGCAGAGGATCTCCAGCGGGTTTATACATTCCAGCCCGCAGATTTTTTCAGCGAATACGACTTCGATACCCGGGCCGTGTTCGCACAACTGGATACGCGGCTCAATGACCGGCTAATGCTGGGCACGGGCATCCGCTTTGAACAGCGCAGTACCACCTACAGCGACAGTGAAAAGCTGCGGTTCACGCCGGATGATTCCCTGTGGGGAGGCGTCGTTTCTCTGGAATACACCCTGTCAGACCAGGCCCTGGCGTATGCCTCAGTGTCACGGGGCTACAAGGCCGGCGGGTTCAATACGGATGGGAGTCTCGCCGCAGACCTCAGGGAATTCGACGAAGAGTACATGATCGAGTACGAACTCGGCATTAAGGCTGCTTTTCCTGCCCGCCAACTGGACCTGCAGCTGGCCCTGTTCTATGACCAGCGTCATGATCAGCAGGTGAAGAGTTCAGTGGTCCGACCGCGAGCCGACGGCAGTACCGAGTTCATCGACTTTTTCGGCAATGCAGCGGAAGGTACGAATCGAGGCCTGGAGATAGATATCCGCTGGTATTTCGCAGAATCCTGGTGGCTGACGGCAAGCGCCGGGTATCTTGATGCTACCTTTGATCAGTATGTGAACGAGTTTGGCGAAGATCTGTCAGGCAGGGATCAGGCCCAGGCGCCTGGGTATATGTACAACCTGGCTTTGAACTATGCCGAGGGCCCCTGGTTTGTGACCGTGTCCACGGATGGCAAGGATGCTTTTTACTTCTCAGACCGTCATGCCGTGCAATCAGAAAACTACTCGCTGCTCCACCTGTCTGCCGGCTATGCTACCGACAACTGGGAAGTGCGACTGTGGGGTCGCAACCTGACAGACAAGGATTACTACACCCGGGCTTTCGGCAGTTTCGGCAATGATCCAAGGAAGCTCTACGTGACAGAGCCTTACTATCAGTACGGCGAACCACGGGTTGGTGGCCTGACGGTCAGCTGGACGATTGGCCAGAAGTGATCGATGTCTGATGTACTGAACACCATGGCAGCAGAGGTTCAGCAGAACAGCCTGCTGGAACTGGCTGCCGTGGTCCTGGCTATAGCCTACCTGCTGCTGGCGGTCAGGCAGCACATCGCCTGCTGGTATGCCGCGTTCATCTCAACGGCCATCTTCCTTCATGTCTTCTGGAGTGTTCAGCTCTACATGGAGTCTGCCCTGCAGGTCTACTATCTGGTCATGGCGGTCTACGGCTGGTGGCACTGGCAGCAGCATCAGGATGCAGGAACGCAGTTGCCCGTTTCGGTCTGGAGCTGGCAGCAGCACGCGATTGCCATCGTCCTGATACTCTCAGCGACGGCAATCAGCGGCTATCTTCTTCAGGAGACCAGTCAGCGCCTGGCCTATGTGGATTCCTTTACGACCTGGGGAGCGATCGTGACAACGGTCATGGTCGCCCGGAAGGTACTCGAAAACTGGATCTACTGGCTGGTTATCGACGCCGTTTCCATCTACCTCTACCTGGACAGGGATCTGTACTTCACTGCCCTGCTCTTCATGGCTTACCTGGTTATCGTGATATTCGGCTTTCGCAGCTGGCTGCAGGCTTACCGCAGCAATGACAATGACAAAGACAAAGACAAAGACGGCGAAAACCAGCCGGCGGTTGCCGGTTAGAGTCCGAACGGCTCACTGCAGAATAAAGTCGATGATGTCCCGTGTGCACTGCTCTGTGCAGGGTCCGTCAGCCAGCGCAAAGCCGTGCTCCACGCCCGGGTAAAGATGATAGAAAACATCTGCACCCGCACCCAGCAGAGCACCATGAAGCGTCTGGGTCATGAATACCGGCACATTCTGGTCGAGTGCCGGCTGAACAATCATCGTTCGAGGCAGTGCCGTGTGCTTTCCGGCGGCGAGCACTCGCTGAATACTTGCCTCATCCATGACAGCTTCCGACCCAAAGTAGGATCGATGACCTTCCGCAAGCCGCTGGGGATAAAAGTTCTGCCAGGATTCGGGGTCTTCTTCACTCCGCGCTCTGATGTACTGGTAGCGCGCCAGTGGATTCGACACAGGCCACAGTGCTACCACAAACTCCACCGATTCTCCGTCCACGACAAAAGATGCCGGCAGCAGTGCTGACAGCAGAGCCAGGTGGCCACCGCTGGAGCTGCCCATCAGCCCGAGTGGCACCCCGGAGAGTTTCAAGCCACCTGCCCGGGCAAACCGAACTGCGCACACGATATCCTCGCAGGCAGCTGGATGCTGGTAGTCCGGTCCGTGACGAAAATCGATCGAGAGTACGGCAATCCCGGCGGTTGCCAGCTTGCG
>JAQCAK010000370.1 GCA_027621895.1 Pseudomonadota bacterium
AAGTCCTTGTAAAGGGAGACGTCCTGGCGGCCCTGGGTCGGGTCACGGGGGTCAATCGTCGCCGTGTCACCCAGTTCCGTATCCAGGTAGCTGAAAGCTGCATTCAACTGCCAGTTCTCGTTGGGTACCCAGAGGAACTCCGCTTCCGCGCCGAAGATATCAGCATCGGTGTTCTCGTTTACGGCCGTTCGGTTGACGATCTTGCCGATCTGCAGTCCCGAATAGTCGTAAGAGAAGATGCTGGCGTTGAACTGCAGGGTGCCGTCCAGCAGCGTGTTCTTGGTACCGACTTCGAACGCATTGATATCTTCAGGCTCAAAGGTGGTGGCGGTACCGGGGAACAGGTTGGTGTCAATGGCGGGGTTGATGCCGCCGCCCTTGAAGCCCTTGGCATAGGAGAAGTAAACCAGGGTCTCATCGGTAAAACTGACGTCCGGTGTCCAGTCCAGTACGATTCGACCGGTGTACTCGTCCCATTCAGCATCGAACTGGCGATAGACCTGGCCACCTGCCGTATTGGGATCGGCGTCATAGTCACCGACTGCAGCTGCCGCGGCGATCAGTTCATCGATGGTCGTGACCGGCGTGGCTGATCCGTCTGAGCCCAGGAACGTCGTGGTGCGCGTCGGTACATCAACCAGTACAGGAACGTTCAGGAACACCTGGCGATCCTGTACTGACTTTTCGTCCTTGTTCCAGCGCAGACCGAAGGTCAGCTTCATGGTGTCGTTGATGTCCCAGTACAGCTCACCGAAGATACCCTGTGAATCCAGTTCGTAGCCCTCGGTCTCGTTGTTGAAGTAGCCGGGTGCCAGGGCGATGAACTGGTTGGGGTTACCCGCGAAAGCACCGTTGGCAAGCACGATGGTCGGGTAATCAAGACCGGGAGCCTGCACAAAGTAGTTGGTTGCAGACTCAAACTGCATCCAGAAACCGGCGACCATAAAGTTGATCGGGCCGTCGAAGCCAGAGCGGAACTGGATTTCCACGCTGTCCTGCTCGGAGATTGCGTTGGACAGGTCCACCGCGGCTCCGCGGGTTGACAGTGCAAACTCGTCCGGTGTGCCGGCGATCGCGCCCAGTGACGTATCACGATCAGCAACCAGGCTCACGGGTACACCGCTGCCGGTTGACAGGCCGAAGTAGGTACAGGCCGCGGGAGAGAATGCCTCGCAGAAGCCAAACGGGATGGCGGCGTCGCCCTCGTTACCGGCGGTACCATTGTAGTCCTGGCGTGATTCAACCTCGGTTTCCTGGTGCGCAGCGATCATGCTGAAGCTGAAGCCGTTGTCGAACTCGTGCTGCAGGTCGAGCATGATGAAGTCTTCATCAGCGTAGTATTCCGGCTCGAAACCAAGACGAACCTTGCGCAGGTCGCTGGGGTTGCCGAAATTCGGATCAGCAGGATTGTTGAAGAAATCAAACACGCCCAGCGGGCCGAGCAGCAGGTTCGAGGACAGCAGCGTACCGGCGGTGGCGAATGAATTGATCGGTTCGGTGGGCAGTGTGTCCGGGGTACAGCCAAGCACCGCACTGGGATCCTGGTTACACAGCTGTTTCTGGCTTCGAGAGCGGTTGGAATCTTCCTCGAAGCGGTGGCCGATAATGTCGAGTACGGTGTTGTCGCCGATTTCCCAGCGGAAAGAGCCACGTGCCGACCACTGGTCGCGGCCGTCAATATCGCCACCCAGCAGGTTATCGGTGTAGCCATCACGATCCAGCCAGATGCCGGCGAATCGCGCTGCCATACGGTCATTGATCGGGATATTGACGGATCCCTTGATCTTTTTGTGACTGAAGTTGCCGACCTGCATGTCGATGTCATAGAGCAGTTCGTCAAGCACAGGCCTTGCCGTCTTGAGGTTCACGACGCCACCGGTCGCGTTCCGGCCGAACAGGGTACCCTGTGGGCCCCGCAGTACTTCGACCTGCTCCATGTCGTAGTATTCGGTCTCGAATATCCGGGGAGAGTTCAGGTAGACATCATTGATGTGCATGCCCACGCCACTGTCACCGCTGGTTGCGGTCAACAGGGTGCCGATGCCCCTGATCTGGAAGTTGTTACCCGAGAAATTGCCCTTGGAGTAAGAGATGTTGGGTACATTGAACTGCAGATCACTGAAGGCATCGATCTGGCGTTCCTCAAGGGCACTTCAGTCGAACGCTGATACCGCAATGGGTACGTCCTGGATGCTCTCTGAGGTTCTTTGTGCTGTGACAACGATTTCTTCAATGGCCGCGTGGCTGACGCTGCTGATACCGATTGAAGCTGTGATTGCCAGAGCGAGTCTGGAAACGTTTTTCACGTGATTCCCCCTGATATTGTTGGCTCGTGGTTTTGGCTCGCTAGGGTGAGTGTTCACCCAAGGGTTGGCGAATATTCGCCAGCGGCGGATTCTAATGAACAGGCTGCTACATGCAAGGGAATGATCTTGGACAGTCATGACTATGCGCCAAAATGATGACGGTGCACAAAACCTGGGCAAAAAAACCCGGCTACGGGTGTAGCCGGGTATCAAGTCCACATGAGATGTGGAGGAGGGAAACGGATAGCGATCAGCTCTCTGCAGCAACTTTCTTCTTTGCGGTCTTCTTGGCAGGTGCTGCGTCTTCCATGGAATAGGCAGTGGCCAGGACGTCGCGAGTTTCTTCGAAAGCGCCTTTCAGAATCGCAGTTTGTGATTCCATGGCTTCGCGGGCGTTGTTCCAGAGGGTTTCGCCATATTCACGCTGCATTTCGAGGAATGCGCTGATTTCACGAATCTCGGGCAGTTTCTCGCCGAAAGAGCGATTGACTTCGAAATAAGTCTCGATGTTCTTGCGGCTCAGTTCTGCCATCTCGCTCATGGTGTTCTTGTTGATCTCAAAAAGGCTTTTGCCGACTTCAACTTGCTTTTCAATCATGTTCATTGTCTAGAACTCCTGTTCTGTAATCTCTTTTGCCAGGTGGCGGTTAGCGTTCGGTTCCGGCGGGTACCGCTTTATCCAGCCTTCTCGATGTTGCACTGCATCATTATATGGTGCGCCGCAACAATTTCAACCCCTTTTTTAGAAATATTTCTCAATCAGGCAACTTTTTCCTCGGTTTCTGCTGAGGGCTCCGGATCGGCAACCGGCATCACCTGGTCAATCATGTCGTCAACGGTCACGGGCAACTGCCGCGGCCTCAGTTCGCTCACATTGGTTGGCAGCAGGCGGAACTTCAGTTCTGCGAAAGCGGCCAGCATGTCTTCGCG
>JAQCAK010000371.1 GCA_027621895.1 Pseudomonadota bacterium
TTACTGAAATCCCCCAGGCGTCCAACCATGCCGTCCATCATCTCGGAATGAAAAGCGCCGGGGGCGATGGCGTTAACGTTGATGTTGTAGCGGGACCATTCCACGGCCAGCACCTCCGTCATGCGGACGATGGCGGACTTGGTTACCGAATACAGTGCCGCGCCATTGCCGTCATAGCGGAAGCCGCCGACAGAGGAAATATTGACCATTCGACCCGGCGCCTTTGCTTCTATCAGGCGTCTTGCCACCTCGCAGGACAGTTTCCAGGGCCCGACCAGGTTGGTGTCGAACACGGCATCGGTCAGCTCTTCGCTCATCTTGTGGGCACGCTGCGCATCGGGAATGCCGGCATTGTTGATGAGGATGTCGACCAGCCCCAGGGCTTCCTGTGCCTTGTCCACGACCTGCGGGATTTCCTCGAAATTGGTGATGTCGAAAGGAATGGGTTCGCAGATGCCGCCGGCCGCGCGGATTTCGGCAGCGACCTCATCGAGGCGTTCCTTGCGGCGACCGGTCAGCGCGACCTTTGCACCACAGGCGGCGAGTACCTGGGCAAAGCGCTTGCCGAGCCCGGAGGTTGTGCCGGTGACCAGGGCAACCCGACCGGTGAGGTCATTGGAAACATTGGGAGTGGGGTAGTCAGTCATGTTCTTCCTCGAGTTTTTATTGTCAGTATTGAAAAGTCAGTTGCCCGCGAGGCCCGGTACCTCGCAGAAGAATTCAGATTCGACCAGCACCGATGAAGGCGAATTCTTGTGAGTGCCCGCGCACCAGGAGGGCATGACCATGGAATACAGTCCGCTGCCGCCGGCCATCAGTACCAGGATCTGCCCGGGGCCGGTGAAGGCATGTCTTGTGGTGTCCTTGTCGGGGTTTCCCGCAAAGCCGGGCACCAGGGTGCGCAGCTCTGATGTGGTTATCGTGCAGCGCTCATGCAGGGCCTGCTGGATATCGGCGCGGGTCATGCCGGCCTTGTGCAGGATCGCCGCGTGATCCGGGTTCAGCACCACGGTGGCGGAACCGCTGGTCAGTACCGCGTTGTTGGTTGCGGCGTTGGCGAGGCCAATGGCCAGCACGTTAAGCAGGTATTCGTGGTCGTTCGGATCATCGGCATTGCCGCTGTAGATCACTGAGTGGGGCGCTTCCGCTCCAATCACGGTGACTACACTGTCGTCCTCGCTGTAGCCCATATCCACATGCATGGGCGGCAACGGGCTGTTTTCCTCATCCTCGGCAATGCAGTAAGTGAACTTGCCAGGATGGCCGTGCAGCGCCATGTCCGATTCGCCGGGACGACCACCGCCGATGTTGATCATGGCCAGCCGCAAAGCCCGGCCGATGGATGCGTTGGCACGATGGCCGGGCCCAAGGAGTCCATAGCTTGAACAGATCGGGCCGCAGTTTCGTCGGGCAGGCCCATTGACGATGATGAGCGGTGCAGTGCAATGGGTGGTGGCCTGCATTTCTGTCAGATCAAACACCGGTTCAATGACCGCTTTCACGGCAGCCACCACAACCGGCATGTAGTCCGGCAGGCAGCCCGCCATGACGGCGGCGACAGCCACCTTTTCCATGGTGGCGATGCCATGGGCCGGGCCCATGGTGCCCAGGACCATATCCGCATCCTGGCCGGAAGCCAGCACCATGCGGGAGACCCGTTCAGCCGTGGGAATAATCACCGGTAGACCGTCCGTGCAGCCACTGGCATGCAACTGCTCCAGTGCTGCTGCTTCGTCGTTGGCCGTTAACATCTCACTCATGCATGTTTTCCAATGCCTTGATCACCTGCGGTGCAACCGCCTCGGCAATCTGTTTCATGTTGTCTTTCCCCGTACCCGCAATCGGGTGCGGTAACTTGACCCTGGGTACATCGGGCATGCCCAGAGAAGCCGCCACGAAATCACCCTGTGGCCAGAATTCCTCGGTGACGAGAGCCACAGCAGGAATGCCCAGTTTTGCGAGGTTCACGCCGTCACGCACGGTGCCGGTAGTGCAGGAGCCTCAATGCCCGTAGGCGGCCACCACCGCCTGGCAGCTGTCCGTAATCTCGGCCAGCATCTCGTCGTTGGCGGGAACCGAGGCATTACCCTTGTTCCACGCGTGTAACGTGATACCGGGTTCCAGGTCCTTCATGGCGACCTGCAGGGCATCCAGGAAGTTCACGGAGTCTGGAAAACCATTGGCCAGAAAGCCCACGTGAACCTGGTTCGAACCAGCGATCGGTATCGACAGTGCGTAGGGAATGTTTTCAATATTGGTTGCTGCAACGGGGTCGTGATATTCGATCATGACTTGTCCTCCTTTTGGTCTGGAGTATAGCGTTATCTGACGATGGCCGCAGGCTGGTATCATGGGGCGAAATGACGAACAGGAGTCGAGATTGAACAAGGGAATTTTTGCAGGTGTCGCGTTGCTGGTCATCGTGGCAGCAGTTGGGGCTGGGATCTTTCTGTCCCAGAACGTGGATGCCTATGTCAAGGCAATGATCGAGCGGGTGGGTACCGAGAGCGTGGGTACCCGGGTTGCGGTTCAGGACCTGGAATTGAAGCTGGCGGAAGGCTCTGGCCGAATATCAGGCCTGACAGTGGCGAATCCGCAGGGATTCTCGGCTGACAGCCTGTTTCGGATGGCCGGGATTGATATCACCATCGACCCGGCATCGTTGACGAGAGATGTCTATGTCATCAAGTCGATCAATATTGACGGCGCTTTCGTGCTGGCAGAGCAGGTGGGCGGCGGCACCAACCTGCAGGCCCTGCGGAATAACATGGAGCAAAGCCAGGGCAGCGATACTGCCACGCAGAACTCACCTGCTGAGGATGTCCGCCTGGCTGTGGGCAAGGTTGCCTTTACCAACGGTTCCGTGGCGCTGCGCAGTGATGTCTTCGGCGAGCGGACGCTGACCCTGCCGAATTTCACCCTGACGGACCTGGGTACGCCGGAAAAGGGCCTGACTCCGACAGAGCTGGGTGAGCAGATCTCTCGCCAGCTGGTGGCGCAGGTGACTGAGGCCGTGAAGGATGAGCTTTCTGAGCTTGCGCGGGATGCCGCGGCTGAGAAGATCAAGGAGAAGCTTGGCGAGGTGACCGAAGAAGGCATGAAGAAACTGAAGGGACTGTTCAGCAAGGGTGACGGCGAGTAGCGGAGATCGAGATCCTTCGGCTGCGCCTCAGGAAGACACGGTGGGGGGGCTGCGCCTCAGGAAGACAGGGCGACACGT
>JAQCAK010000372.1 GCA_027621895.1 Pseudomonadota bacterium
GTGGACTTGAACCACCGACCCCAGCATTATGAATGCTGTGCTCTAACCAGCTGAGCTACGTAGCCACATCGAAAACACTTGCAGGCTCCACCAGGCGCTATGGCCTCGCGAAGGCGCGGAATTGTCCTGATTCCCGGAATTTTTGTCAAGGGACCGTGTTTTCGTGCTTAATACAGGCGCGCCCTTTTTATCTCACTACATTTACATCCGGCCTTTACCCCTGAAAGGCTATAGAGGAGTTCCATGTGCCTAATTCATTATCGCTCATTCTGTGGGTCCTGCTGCTGACGCCTGTCAGTGCCCTGGCCAGCCCTTTCATGAATCTGGATGTGTTTGAACTGGAAGTAGCCGCAGATGTGCAAATCTCACCGGATGGCTCCCAGATCGCTTACGTTCGTCGCAGTATGGATATCATGCGGGACAGCACCCGCAGCAACATCTGGCTGGTGGACTAGGACGGCAATTCGCACAGGCCGCTTTTTTCGGGTACGGCCAACTACTCGAGTCCGCGCTGGTCACCGACCGGCGATCGGCTGGCCTATATCACGGCGGCTGATGAGCATGGCGCTGAACTGCATGTCGTGTGGCTGGATAGCGGCAGGTCCGCATTGCTGACCCAGTTGCCCAGTTCGCCCTCTTCAATCAGCTGGTCGCCGGATGGCTCGACAATTGCTTTCAGCAGCCTGGTTGAATCGTCCGCGCCCAGCCTGGCGAAAGCGCCCAAAGCGCCGGAAGGTGCAAAATGGGCGCCTGCGGCGAAAATCATCGATCGACTGGACTACCGTGCAGACGGTGCCGGTTACCTGAAAAGCGGTTTCTCGCACCTGTTCATCGTGCCCGCCGAGGGCGGGACGCCTCGCCGACTTACCGAGGGCGACTATCACCATGACGGTCAACTCTCCTGGTCACCGGATGGCAGCCAGATCGTCTTTTCAGCCAATCGCAACGATGACTTTGAACTTCGGGTGGATGGATCTGAAATCTGGTCGGTCAATGTAGAGGACGGCAAACTGACCCAGCTCACCAATCGGGAGGGTTCCGACTTCAGCCCGGTTTTTTCACCGGACGGCAGGCAGATCGCCTATCGGGGATTTAACAACACCCGGAAAGCCTACCGGCAGGCCCAGGTCTGGATCTTGGATGCTGCCTCTGGCGAGAGCCGACGCATTGATACTTCCCTGGATCGCTCTTTCAAGAAGGTTGCCTGGCATGGGAATGACGGCCTGATGGTTTCCTTTGACGACAGGGGACGGACCGTTATCGCCGAACTCGATCTACGCGGCAGGCTCAAACCCCTCACGGATCAGGTTGGCGGCACTGGTATTGGTCGCCCTTACACCTCCGGTTCCTTCACCGTCGCGAATAATGGCGCCTATGCCTTTAATCTCTCGGCAACTGACCGCCCTGCCGATGTCGCCTATGGCAAGGGCAACCGGGCACCGAAGCGCCTGACAGACCTCAACAGTGACCTGGTCAGCCAGCGGGCCATGTCACCGATCGAGCGGCTCACCTGGCAATCATTTGACGAACTGGAAATCGAGGGCTGGCTCGCGTTTCCACCCGACTATGATCCGGCCAGGCAGTATCCGCTGATTCTGGAAATCCATGGCGGGCCTCACACGGCTTACGGCCTGCAGTTCTCTGCAGAGGTTCAGCTTTATGCCGCCGCCGGGTACGTCGTGCTGTATACCAATCCCCGTGGGTCAACCAGCTATGGCGAGGTGTTTGCCAACGAGATCAACAGAGACTATCCCGGCTACGACTACGACGATCTGATCGCCGGTGTGGATGCGGTGATCTCGCGGGGTTACGTGGATGAGAACCAGCTGTTTGTCACCGGCGGCTCAGGCGGTGGCACACTGACCACGTGGATCGTCGGTAAAACCGACCGATTCCGCGCCGCTGCATCCGCCAAACCGGTAATCAACTGGATCAGCGAGGTACTGTATGCCGACCTGTCGGCATTCGCGACTCAGTACTGGTTTGATACGCCACCCTGGGAAGACATGAACGAATACTGGCGTCGCTCACCACTGTCGCTGGTGGGTAATGTGAGCACGCCCACTATGCTGATGACCGGTGAGCAGGATTTCCGAACGCCCATTGCCGAGGCGGAACAGTACTACCAGGCGCTCAAACTCAGAGAGATCGACTCCCTGCTGGTGCGCATCCCGGAATCGTCCCATTCGATTTACGCCAGACCCTCGCAACTGATCGCCAAGGTGGACAACATCCTCGCCTGGTTCGAAAGATACCGGGAAAAAGCAGACGAGCCCGATAGTGAGTAATCGCTGACTAATAAGGTATGTGTGTGCCGGCGGCGTTGTAGTCCACCCGGTTCTGCGGGACGCCGGGGAATATCTCTTTAAAGAGATTCAGCATGTTCATGGTTGAACGCCGGTCAGCCGGCTCATAGAGCCGCCCCGGCGGGCCGATTCTTTTCGGCAGGGCGAAGCCATGGGGCGTGGCGGCGTAGTGATGGAAATTCCAGTCGACGCCGGCCTCGTTCATCTCCTGGAAAAACCGCTGCTTGCTGTCATCAGGCACCAGCTGGTCCTCGGCGCCATTCTCAATCAGCATGACCGTACGGGTATTGTAATGATTCGGGCAGGTCTTCAGGGGTGGGCGTTCAACGCCGCTGGCACCAACGTTAGGGTCTTCACCCGTCTGCAGCAGGCCATGGAATGACACCACCCCACCGACATTCAAACCGCCTCGCACACATTCAATCACGGCCATGCCGCCGAAACAGTAACCGATAGCCGCTGGCGCAAACCCGGCATCCACGGTCTGGTGGGCCAATCCCTGTTCGATCCAGGTCTGCATCAGATCACGCATTTTCTGATGGTCATGATCGATGGCGGCCATGCCTTCAAAACATTGTTTCTGGAACGCCGCAATCTTTGTTGAATCAGCAGGAAATTCACGCTCATCCGGCGGGACCGTGTTGCCATAAAGATCAACTGCCAGACCCACATAACCCAGCCGCGCCAGATACTCAGCCACATCCACATCGAACGCCTTTAACCCCTGGTAGTTATGTACAACCAGCACCAGCGGCCTCGCGCCTGCCGACTCTGCCGGCGCAACCAGATGCCCGACGTAATCATTGTCCTGAAAAGAAAAGGCAATACGGTCACGGCGCAGCCCCGGCGCCGGGGGCCAGAAATCCAGTTCAGTTTGCGGCATAGCGAGTCTCCCTCAATCCTCTTCCAG
>JAQCAK010000373.1 GCA_027621895.1 Pseudomonadota bacterium
GCCACAGCTGTGGTTTCGAGGGTAAACGCATGCGCTGGCATTGCCCCGTCTGCAAGGACTGGGCGACCATCAAACCCATCTTCGGTCTGGAAGGCGAATAGCGCCCCCGAACACTGTCATCCTGCGCCTGGAGCCGGCAGGGTCCCCGCAGTCTGTCATCTTGAGCGAAGCCGAAAGATCTCACCTTCCGGGTCTCAGATCCCTCAAACAACACCGGCGATCTCCCACATTCCAATCATCCTCCACTGACTTTCCCACAGCTGGCGAGTTGTTACCTTGACCGGGCTGCAACCAGCAACTAACAACAACAGGAGGAATTCCAATGAACAAACTGATTACAGCGCTTTTTACCCTCGTACTGCTTGGCCCTTTGAGCCAGGCAATGGCCAGGGATCTGTCCAATGACCTCGGTATGGAAACGGTCATCACCGTCAACGTGAACGAGGCGGATGCACAGACCATTGCGGACACGCTGGTAGGTGTCGGGCTCAGTCGCGCCCAGGCGATTGTCGACTATCGGAATGCGCATGGGCGCTTTTACTCGGCCGAGGAACTCACCGCGGTAAAGGGTATTGGCGAGTCGACGGTCGAGAAAAACCTCTCCCGTATCACCCTCAAGTGATTCTGCACAGGTTCGGCGATACACGGGATTAATTTCCCCGGTCGCCGGTTCGCCAACACTGCCCGTCAACGGAGTGGGCATCAGGGCCATCGCCTGCCGGCGTGGTCCTGATTTTCCCTATTATCGAGTGCTGGCGAGTTGACGATACCCGGACCTGTCATTACAATGCGGCGCTCAACTGATCCCCTGTAGCTCAGTTGGTAGAGCAAATGACTGTTAATCATTGGGTCCGTGGTTCGAGCCCACGCGGGGGAGCCAACACAAAAAGGCCGCTCAAGTAGCGGCCTTTTTTTATGAAATTTCAAAGACCTGCGGGCCACTCAGGGTGGTCGTTCTGCCAGTGGGTGCAGTCGCTGGCCACCACGGATCGCTCATCTGAACCGTCCACGATCCCTCCCGTAAAGATCTACGTTATCATTGCCTCTTCCTGATGAGGACCACCATGAAATCCGGCACCTTCAACCTGCAGTCAGACTACCAGCCCGCCGGCGACCAGCCGGCAGCGATTGAGAAGCTGATCGACGGGATCGAGTCCGGGCTTGCCTACCAGACCCTGCTGGGTGTGACCGGTTCCGGCAAAACCTTCACCGTGGCCAATATCATCCAGAAGTTGCAGCGCCCGACGCTGGTGATGGCGCCCAACAAGACCCTGGCCGCCCAGCTTTACGGTGAGTTCAAGGAATTCTTCCCGCAGAATGCGGTGGAATACTTCGTCTCCTACTACGACTATTACCAACCGGAAGCCTACGTTCCTTCGTCTGACACCTATATCGAGAAGGACGCGGCCATCAATGAACACATCGAACAGATGCGTTTGTCGGCCACCAAGGCATTGCTGGAGCGTGACGACGCGATCGTCGTCGCCTCTGTCTCGGCGATTTACGGCCTGGGGGACCCCGGAGCCTATCTGCAGATGGTGATGCACCTGGATCGCGGTGACCGTGTTGACCAGCGGTGGTTGCTGCGTCGTCTGGCCGAACTGCAGTACACCCGCAATGAGATGGAATTGCGCAGGGCCACCTACCGGGTGCGGGGTGACGTGATCGATATTTTCCCCGCTGAATCGGATAAGGATGCCATCCGGGTAGAACTGTTTGATGATGAGATCGAGGAGCTGTCCTTCTTTGATCCACTCACCGGTGAAGTGATCCGGCGGGTGCCCCGCGTGACCGTCTTTCCCAAGAGTCACTATGTTACGCCGCGGGAAACCATCGAGAATGCCCTGGATCACATCCGCGAGGAGCTGAATGATCGACTGAGATTCCTGAAAGACCACAACAAGCTGGTGGAAGCGCAGCGGCTGGAACAGCGGACCCGTTTTGATCTGGAAATGATCAAGGAACTGGGGTACTGCAACGGTATTGAAAATTACTCCCGCTACCTTTCGGGCCGGGGTCCCGGCGAGGCGCCACCAACCCTTTACGATTACCTGCCGGACAACGCCCTGCTGATCATGGATGAATCCCACGTTGGCGTGCCGCAGCTCGGCGCCATGTACAAGGGCGATCGCTCCCGCAAGGAGACCCTGGTGGAATTTGGCTTCCGCCTGCCGTCAGCGCTGGATAATCGCCCGCTCCGGTTCGATGAATGGGAGAAACTGGCGCCACAGACCATCTTTGTCTCAGCGACGCCAGGGCCCTACGAGAAGGAAAAGTCCGGGCAGATCGTGGACCAGGTTGTGCGTCCCACGGGCCTGGTGGATCCGGAACTCGAGGTTCGTTCCGCACAGACCCAGGTTGACGACGTACTCGGAGAAATTCGCTTGCGGCTGGAACTGGGTGAGCGGGTGCTGATCACGACGCTGACGAAACGCATGGCGGAAGACCTGACGGATTACCTGGATGAAAACGGCATCCGGGTCCGGTACCTGCACTCGGACATCGATACGGTGGAGCGCATGGAAATTATCCGTGACCTGCGCATGGGGCAGTTCGATGTGCTGGTTGGTATCAACCTGTTGCGGGAGGGTCTCGATATGCCCGAGGTCTCCCTGGTCGCTATCCTGGATGCTGACAAGGAAGGTTACCTGCGCTCTGACCGATCACTGATTCAGACCATCGGGCGCGCGGCCAGAAACCTGAACGGCAAGGCGATCCTGTATGCAGACCGGATCACCGATTCCATGCGCCGTGCGATCGATGAAACCGACCGGCGTCGCGAGAAGCAGCTGGCCCATAACCGTACCCATAACATCGTACCCTTCTCGGTGAAGCGCGAGGTCGCCGACATTCTGGAAGGCGCGCGGGGTGCACCGGCGCGTGGCAGCAAGTCCTCGAAGGTAGCCGATAAAAAGGGCAACTATCGCGGCGGCACCATGCTCCACCAGGACGATCTGGAAAAGCAGATCGTCGCGCTGGAAAAGCAGATGTTCGATCACGCCAAACAGCTGCAGTTTGAAGAAGCCGCCCGGGTCCGGGACCAGATCGAAGAACTGCGTCAGCAGTTTGTGCGGTCGTGACACCGGATTTATTCAGGAAGCCTCGTCCGGCGCGTAGCTTGTCGTCCTGAGCGTAGCGCACCGTCCTGAGCGTAGCGCTCCGTCCTGAGCGTAGCGCACCGTCCTGAGCGTAGCGCTCCGTCCTGAG
>JAQCAK010000374.1 GCA_027621895.1 Pseudomonadota bacterium
AGGCTCTGGGTCACGAAATAGGCGAGATCATGCTCGGGCGCAGCCTTGCAGACAGCCTGGAAATCCACCAGGGCGATTTCACTGTCCGAGAAGAAAATGTTATCGAGCCTGACGTCGCCATGGGCGATCACCAGCGGGCCGTCATGGATTCTGTCGAGCAGGCTGTTTACCTGGTCCGGCATCTTCCCAAGTACCGGGATGACAGCCGGGTCCAGCAGATGTGCGAACTGATCACAGACAACGGGCCAGCCCACCTGGAAACCGCCGATCATGCCCTCTCTCTGGTAAGGCATATCGTGCTGGTTGATGCCTTCTATGGCGTTCGGTAGCCAGGTACTGCGATGCAGGCCTGCCAGGGATTCAATGACCTGGTGTGCTTCTGCAAGGTTGCAGCCGGCAACCTGGTCACCGAGTCGGTAGCCCTTCAGGTCTTCCAGCAGCAGTACAAAGTCACTGGTTTCCGGGGTGAAATCAGCGTGATAACACCGTGGTGCGCGCAGCGGTACGTTCGGGGCAACGCTGGTATAGAAGGCGTATTCCCGGCCGTACATGTTGTAGGTCGTTGCCACCGCGCGGTTTTCCGGTGTCAGTGTCGGGAACTTGGCGATCAGGGTTTCCGGTCCTGTATCGGAACGCAGGTGAATGCGAGTCACCAGACCGAGCAGGCCACCGCCTTCACCGAGTGGTTCGATGTCAAAACCTGACACCTGGCAGCCCAGCTTCTCGCTGAGCCAATCGGTGGTCAGTTCCTCCGCGGTTTGCGGGAAAGCGGCCACCCTCAACGCACCCTGACAGCTTCCTGACCCCAGGGGGACAGTTTACCTTCGGCGTCAGTCTGGAACGCTTCCGGCAGCTCTTCCACCATATGCCAGGTGGCTGCCAGGCGGCCGAAGCCGACAAAAAATGCACAGGTCATGCCCAGTTCCACGATCTGCTTTTCGGTAAAGTGCTTCGCCAGCTCGTCGTAGACATCATCGTCAGCGGCCAGGTGGTTGGTTGCCATGAGTTCGCCGAAACGAATGGCGATCTTTTCCGCATCGCTCAGGTTGGTGGCTTCCATGGGCTTCTCAAGGGAGCAGACCAGGTCTTCAGTGACACCATCTGCGATGGCGTCCTCGTAGCGAATGGCCATGCAACTGCGACACTGGTTGTGAAAGGCAATGCGCAGACGCACCAGTTCAACAAGCCGTTCCGGCAGGTCACGATGCACTTTCAGTGCGCCTGCGAATTGCATCAAACCCTTGGTTACCTCGGGGGTGTGCGCGAACATGCGGGTCAGACCCTGTTCGAGGGGGCTGGCCGTATCTGCCCGTGACATTGCCCGGAGTTCCGGATCCCATTCTTCGATATCGAGTTTGCGAATTCTTGCCATGTTCCTCTCCGTCGGTGCTTTTCTTGTTGGGCTGAGCATATCAGGACTCATCGAGTGCTGCGATAAGCGACCGGTAGTCGCCCACGGTTACCCGGCGGTGCACCAATTTTCAGGCGTCAGGTGTAGGCGACCCGCGGGTCGTTGGGATAGACCCAGTCTTCACCGATAACCTGCTCGACACGCAGCTCTGGCGGGATATTATCGATGCCGATCACCCGGTCAGCCTGCTGGTTCCAGTGGTAGATCCTGGCTTCCTGGTAGGACAGCGGCACGCCCTTGAAACCATTGGATTCCATGGATTTCTGAATCCATTCACCGAACTCGGTGTCCTCACGCAGTACCTGGTTCAGGCGCTCGCCGTTGTTCTCTGTCCAGTAGTCCGGTGCCTCACCATCGCCCCAGTCTGGCGCCATGGTCCAGACCTCGAACAGGGTCGTGTTGATGGTCAGCGGCCAGAACAGCAACGGCGGTACGGCCCGGTTTGACAGGGGCGACACCCAGTTGGGGAAAACGCCATAGGACTGTGTGCAGGTGCGGCCGAGCTCTCCCACGGTGTCGATTTCGCCGATATTCGGGGGCAATTCCACGGCGCTCATGTTATTCGCTGCCGGTGGCCGGGGTGCGATCATGCGACCGTGGCCGTGCCGGTAGAAGGTATTCACGTTGCGCCGGTCATCCAGGATGGGAGACACCGTGCTCGGGTGAATGCTCTTGACGTGGTAGACCTCGGTATTGGCCTCCATGGCAACCTTCCAGTTGCAGTTCAGCACAAAGGAGTGCCGTGCAGCCAGGCGCACCCTGTCGAACTGAAATTCTTCCCATTCATCTGCAATGGGCCCCAGGTATTCCAGCAGACTCACGGCTTCCGGATCGAAGTTTACGAAAATCAGGTTGCCGTAGCGTTCGCAGCGGATGGATTTCAGGCCACGGCAGGACAGGTCCAGGTCCCGGAAGTCCTCCGGATCGCGAATCGACAGCAGGTCGCCCTGGTGGCTGTAGACCCAGCCATGATACTTGCAGGTCAGGCGAACCTTGCGACCTGGTGATTCTGTGACAATCGGGGCGCCACGGTGAGAACAGGTGTTGTAGTGGGCGTAAACCTCGCCATCATCGCCATGCACGATTAACACGGGCTGGCCTGCATTTTCCCAGAGTATGTAGCAGCCAGGTTCGGGTATTTCATCGATATGCGCGGCGAACAGCCAGGATTTCCGCCAGATGTGTTCTTTTTCCAGTTCAAAGAAGCGGGGGTCGGTATAGCGTCCCGCTGGTATGTCAGGCAGGGCGGGGAAACCGACAGGTGGTTCGGTTCTCGCGGCCTCGTATTCCATCAGTTTTTTTATGGTAGTGATTTGTTCTTCGTTCATGCCCATGTGGATATCCTTATGCCGGATTGGGCTAGCGTACGCACTGGCATTAAGAATTGCAACGTGTTACAAAAGCGGTCCCAATACCCTGTGGGGCCCGTATTTTCAGGGCCTAGAAAGCTGTTATAGTCTCGCCTCTGCCACAGGCAAACACATAAAAGAAGGGAGAAGATCCTTGGCTAAAAAACCAACGGCTAAAAAACCGACAGCCGCGTCAAAGAAATCTGCGCCAGCGAAAAAGGCTGTTTCCAAAAAAGCCCCAGCTCGGGCCAGCTCCAGCAAAATTTCCAAGGGGGTTACGGATAAAACCCTGCAGGAGCTGCATCTGAAGATGCTGCGCATCCGGCGCTTCGAGGAAGAGGCGGGCCGGATGATGGAGGATGGCAAGATCCCCGGCGCACTGCATCTTTATGTAGGCCAGGAAGCCGTGGCATCCGGCGTGATGCAGCACCTGT
>JAQCAK010000375.1 GCA_027621895.1 Pseudomonadota bacterium
CATTCCAGCGCGCCGGAAAACTTGCTCTGGAACCTGATCCAGTTTTTGACCAGTCGACTGTTTTCACCGAAATAGTTTTCCGTTTTTCGGTGTGCCAGGTGGGCCGGAAGAATAAACATGCATTCCAGCAGGCTGAAAATCAGGCAGACCAGCACCACCCAGCCGATGATCGAGAAAAACGACCCCATGCGACCGTCAATCAACAGAATCGGCAGGAATGCGGCGATGGTTGTCAGTACGCCGAAGACGACCGGCACGATGACCTCTGCCGTGCCGGCCACCGCGGCCTCGCGGTGATTCCTGTCGACGGATTCGTGCGAGAAGATTCGTTCACCAACCACGATGGCGTCATCAACCACGATGCCCAGCACCAGGATGAAAGCCAGTACGGTGAGTGAGCTGATGTTGATGCCGAAAAAAGGAAACGCCCAGATGGCGCCAAGGACAGCGATCGGGATACCTGCCGCGACCCAGATGGCAACCTTGAAGCGGAGGAACAGTGCCAGAATCAGCAGTACCAGTGCGAGTCCGGCGTAGGCATTGCGGGTCAGGGCACCGATGCGGCGTTCCAGTGCCTTGGACTCGTCGATCCAGATGTCCAGGCTGACACCGGTCGGCAGGTAGGGTCGCTTGCGCTCCAGATAGCTCTTTACGGCCGCGGCGGCGGTCAGGGTGTCTTCTTTCCCGGTTCTGTAGACAGTGACGGTGGCAGCACGCTGGCCGTTGAACCTGGCTCGCAGGTAACCTTCCTCGAAAGCATCTCGAACCTCGGCGATTTCACCCAGGGTGATGTTCGTACCATCACTGCGGGTCAGGATCACAATGTCCTCGTATTCGTTGCCGCGATAGGCCTGCCCCTTGGAGCGCAGCAGGATCTCACCGCCCGCGGTCTTGATGGACCCCCCGGGCAGATCCAGCGAGGCGCGCCTGATCGCGTTCGCGACCGCGGTCAGTGTCAGGTTGTACTGCCGCAGGACCTGTTCACTGACCTCGATGGAGATTTCCCAGGGGCGGGTATAGGCAGTGGATACCTGGGAGATACCCTCGAGTGCAGAGATATCGTCACGGATTTCCTCGGTCAGAACCTTCAGCGTGGCCTCGTCGGTATCGCCGTAAAGGACCAGGGAAACGGTCTGGCCGTTAAACTGCAGCGACGAGATAATGGGCTTCTCGGTCTCGGCAGGGAAGGTGGAAATCGCGTCGACCTTGCCCTTGATCTCGTTGAGGGCGGTGGTGGTATTGGTGTCCTGCAGGAGTTCCACCATGATCGAGCAGACGCCCTCACGAGCGGTGGTGAACACGCGATCCATGCCATCCACGCCCTCGATGGCTTCCTCTATTCGGATACAGACCGCTTCTTCGACCTCTTCCGGCGCGGCGCCGAGGTAAGGGACCGTGATCTGGACCACCCCGGGTTCAATGCTGGGAAATTCCTCCTTGTGCATGGAGAAGAGCGAAAGCGCGCCTCCCGCCAGAAAGATCAGCATCATGAGATTCGCGGCAACCGGATTGTCGGTAAACCATCTTAGTACCTTGTGACTTTCCACGGCGGCTTCCTTATCCCTGTCCGGACTGCACGATGGGGTCGACCTGCATGCCGTCGATCACCGTCTGGAGCGGAGAAATATTGACGATATCCCCGGATGCGAGGCCGCCGGAAATCAGCACGGCGTCGTTTTCAAATCGCAGTATGTCGACGTCCCTGTAGCGAAGGCGGTTGTCTGCATCGACGATAAGCACCTGGTTCTGGTTACGCAGGGCAGATCGCGGCAGGGTAATGATGTTATCGACTTCCCGGCCCTGGATGGCGGCGTTCACGAACAGGCCGAGGGGCAGGTCAGGTTTGCCGGCATTTCGATCCTGCGTCACCCTGACGACAGCGGTAACCATCCGGCTCCTGGAGTCAATTTCAGACTCGGTTCGCACCAGCTTGCCTTCCCATTCATAGTGATTGCCGCCGTAGTCGGTGAAAAGCTTCACATCCGGTGCCTGTTCGGGTGACAGTTCGCCGCGGAAACCGAGCGGCAGATCCAGGTAGGCCAGTTGCCTGTCAGCCACGGGCAGGCGCACCTCGACAGAGTCGCTGGCGTAGATCGACGCGATTGACTGTCCGCGGCTGACGTACTGTCCCGGATCTACTTTTTCGGTTCTGACAAAACCGTCATAGGGTGCCCTGATTTCCGTTCGGTTGAGGTCCCGGTTCGCCTGCTCCAGCGCGATCCTTGCATCCTGCAGTGATGCCTCGGCAATACGGTGATTGCGTTGCACTGACTCCAGGTTTGACTGGCTGATCAGCTGTTTCTTGACCAGTTCTTCCATGCGCTGCAGTTCGAAGCGTGCCAGTTCTTCCTCGGCAACGGCACGCGCGAGCGCAGCTTCGCTGCGCCCGACGCTGGATTGATAGTCACGGTCATCGAGTTTCAGCAGCACGTCGTCTGCCCGGAAAAAGCCGCCGGTGACCAGGTTGGGTGAAACCCACTGGACTCGGCCGGAAACCTCGGGAATCAGTTCGCTTTCCGTTCTGGGCATCACGCTGCCCTGTGAGACCACTTCCAGCCTGACCCGCTCCAGTTGAGCTTCAATAGCCCTGATACTGGTCGCAATGTTTTCGGGTTCGACCCGTTCCGGTTGGGGGGCGGTCGCCACCAGACCATAGGCGACAACGACGGCGAAAAACAGTACGCCGACAGTGATAATTCCTTTTGCTAGATTAGACATGGCTGACATTCCTGAGTGTCTCCGCGGGTTCGCCTGGCTGGGAAAGAGCGTTGATTCCGTTAATGATGATTTGAAAGTGGTGGGTCAGCGCAGCGCTGGCTGCTCTTGGGTCTCTTGCGATAACCGCGTCCCGAAGCCTGACCAGTTCCTGGTGCAGGGCGGCGTGGTCTAGGTCCGGTTCTGCATCCATTTCGGTGACCTTGCCGATGAACTGTGTTCGCAGGCTGTTGCCGACCAGCCGCAGGACGAGATTGTGGTGCACTGACATCAGCTTCTCCCCCAGTGCCATCCAGCATTCCTCACGCTTCCCCGGGTCGTCGGCCTCGATCAGCTGTGAAATCAGCCCGGCGATTTCCTCGAGCTGCTGGTCCGTACCCTGGTTGATGGCCGACCGGGCGGAGAGGGCCATCATGCTGCCGAGTACCGCCAGGATCTGGCCCATCAGTTCGAGTTTCGTGGCGTCGTCGCCCAGTTC
>JAQCAK010000376.1 GCA_027621895.1 Pseudomonadota bacterium
AATCCCGCATCGATTTCAACAGCAACCTGAGCCGGGGCAACACGGACAGCCAGTTGATACACCTGCAGGCTGCCTGGCAATGGGAAAAGGACCAGCAGCGTTACAAGGCAAAGGTTTCCACGATTCGTGAGGAAGAAAACGGGACTGCCTCAAAAGAGCAGGACAGGATCAGCCTGGCCTATAACTACCTGTTCTCGGACCGCTGGTTCTTCGCCCTGAACTCCAAAATCGAACGGGACCCGATTGCACGGATTGATCATCGCTACTCGCTGAACCCGGGCCTGGGTTACGACATCTGGAACACAGACAACAAGACCCTGAACGTTCAGTTCGGTGCCGGTTATGCCAGCGAGAAAACCGATACCGGTGATGAGTCCTCAACGCAGGTCGACTGGCGGGCAGAGTTCAAGTACAGGTTCGAGAACATGAATATGGAGGCGTTTCATGACCACCATATCTATCGCAACATCAGCGGACGCAAGAACACCGTGTTGAACAGCCAGACGGGACTGAGGTACAGCCTCACGGAAGCCATTCACCTGAATGTGCAGCTCGACTATGACTACGATACGGAACCCGTGGAGGGTACCGAGAAAGACGACCTGACCTTTGTCTTTGGCGCCGGCGTGACGCTCTAGGTGCCGCAGAATGTCTGGCTGACGACCTCATCGGGCTGCGGGGGTGCGGCCAGTGCCAGCGCCTCCGGGTCCGGGTGGTAGGGGTTAACCAGCAGATCGCAGAGCCGGTTGAACCAGGTGAAGTCCTGGTTGCTGGTTGCCTCGGCGATGGCGCGTTCAACCTGGTGATTCCTTGGGATCAGCAGCGGATTGGATTCCAGCATATTGGCCTGGCGGTCAGGATGATCCTCTGCCCTGCAGCGCTGCTCCCAGCGTGACCGCCACTCGTCGAATCCTGCAGGAAACTCGAACAGCCCGGCGACGCTGACCGCCGGGGTATCGCCGGCCAGTTCCGCGAGCCGGCGAAAGGCGAGTGTGAAATCGCTGCCGGTTGATTCCAGCAGGTCGAGGAAGTCCTTCGCCAGGACCTCGTCATCTTCCTGTTCAGTGGCCAGGCCGAACTTGCGCCGCAGCCCGGCGAGATTGGCATCCAGGAAGTATCCGGGGAATCTTTCCAGCACCGGTCGAGTCGCCTCCACGGCGGCATCCTGGTTTGCATCGATCACGGGCAGCAGGGCCTGTGCCAGGGCCGCCAGATTCCAGTTGGCGATGCCGGGCTGGTTGCGAAACGCGTAGCGGCCGCCATGGTCGATGGAACTGTACACGGTCGCCGGGTCATAGGTGTCCATGAACGCGCAGGGACCATAGTCGATGGTTTCGCCGGACAGCAGCATATTGTCGGTGTTCATCACGCCATGGATAAAGCCCAGCATCTGCCACTTTGCGACCAGGCTGGCCTGCTGCTGCAGAACCCGGTCGAGCAGCGCCAGCGCGGGGTTCTCGCTGTCTTTCAGGTCCGGGTAGTGTCTTTCAATCACATGTTCAACGAGTAACTGCAGGCCCTCTGTGTCCTTCCGGGCTGCCAGCAACTGTACGGTACCGATTCGGATATGGCTGCTGGCAACCCTGGCGAGCACCGCGCCCGGCAGGGTTTCCTCTCGATAAACCGGCTCACCGGTGGTCACAGCGGCAAGGCTGCGGGATGTCGGCACGCCCAGGGCATGCATGGCTTCACTCACCAGGTACTCCCGCAGCACCGGGCCGAGTGGCGCCCGGCCATCGCCCATGCGCGAATAGGGCGTCTGTCCTGCACCTTTAAGCTGGATGTCGAACCGGGCACCGGATGCGTCGACCACCTCGCCGAGCAGGATCGCCCTGCCGTCGCCCAGCTGTGGATTGAAACTGCCGAACTGGTGGCCCGCATAGGCAGTGGCGATCGGGTCGGCGCCCTCGGGTATCCGGTTGCCGGCAATCACGGCAACACCCTCATCGGAAGCCAGCCAGTCCGGGTCGATGCCGAGACGCCGGGCCAGGGCCGTATTGACACGAATGAGTGCAGGTTCTGAAACCGGTGTGGGCAGCTGCCTGCTGTAGAAGCGGTCGGGCAGGTTAACGTAGGTGTTCTGGAATGGCATGGTCATGTGACGCACTTTATCACAGCTGTTTGCTATGCTTCCCGGGATCATCCAGTGGGAAAGCTGTCGTGCCCGACGTCGAACAAGTTGTCCAGTCCCTGTCCGGGATTGCGGAAAAGTTTGCTGCAGAAACACGCGAGCGCCAGAACCGCCGGTCCCTGGACCCGGCGGATTTTCATGCCCTTAAGTCAGCGGGCTTCCTGCTGACTGGTGTACCGGCAGACGCCGGTGGTTTGTGGCGCGGTGCAGCCGGATCGGCGCGGGATTATTCAAGACTGGTGCGAACCCTGGCACACGGTGATCCTTCCGTGGCACTGGTCGCCGCCATGCATCCTGCCGTGATGACCTTTTTTCTCAGTGTCGAGAATGTCGATGATGCGCCAGCCGCCTGGGCGGCCCAGCGCCAGCAGTTGATCGAACTGGCCCGGGAAGACTGGTGGGGTACGGTAACCAGTGAACCGGGGTCCGGTGGCGATATTCTGAAGACCCGGACCCGGGCCCGACCTGCAGCAGATGAAGGCTTTCTGCTGTCAGGCGACAAGCATTTCGGCAGCGGTTCAGGCCTGTCGCGGTATATGATTACCGCGGCAAAAGTGGCGGGTGCTGACGCGCCCGAGCTGTTCTACCTGTCACTCCGTGATGTCCCGTGGGACGGAACCGCTGGCTGCCAGCTGCTGGCCGAATGGGATGGCATGGGCATGACGGCAACCCAGTCCCACGCTTTTCGATTTGCGGATTACCCGGCGACCAAAACGGTTTCTGCTGAGATACTGGCCAGATGTGCGCCGTCCTCCAGCCAGGTCAGTAACCTGCTGTTCACGGGTGTCATCCTGGGTGTGGCTGACAATGCGCTGGCCTTCGCCCGCGGCAAGCTGGACGGGAAGATTGAAAGCATGCGGGCATTTGAGCAGGTTGAATGGATTCGATGCCAGAATGAATTGTGGCTGGCTGAACAGGCTTATGAAGGGGCGCTGCGCGCTATCGAATCAGGTGTGCCTGATGCGGTACAAGCAGCGATCCGCTGCAAGGTGACCTGCGCCGAGCTGGTTGAGTCGGCGCTGTCACGATTGAGCAAGGTGGTCGGTGGCGCC
>JAQCAK010000377.1 GCA_027621895.1 Pseudomonadota bacterium
AGGCAGTATCTCGTGAGAAGATCTCGACGTTGAGTTTGCCCTGTCGAAGGTAATGGTTATTGACGTCTGTAATTTCCAGCTCGCCCCGGGGTGACGGCTTGAGACCCCTGGCGATCTCCACGACCTCGTTGTCATAGAAGTAGAGTCCGGTTACGGCAAAGTGTGATTCCGGTTTGACGGGCTTTTCAACAATGGAGATGGCCCGGGCATCTGCATCGAAAGAAACGACCCCGTAGTCCTGGGGATTGCTGACGTAATAGCCGAAGACGGTTGCCCCGGTTTCCTGGGCGGCGACAGCACCCAGTTTGTCACGCATACCCTGGGCGTAAAAAATGTTGTCGCCGAGAATCAGGGTGACGTTGTCGTTGCCAATAAAGTCGGCGCCAATAATGAAAGCCTGGGCAAGGCCATCGGGAGAGGGTTGTTCCCGGTAGGAAAGACTGATCCCCCACTGTGACCCATCACCCAGCAGGTCCTGGAACGCACCAAGATCCCGTGGCGTGGTGATAATCAGAATGTCACGGATCCCCGCGAGCATCAGCGTCGACAGGGGGTAGTAAATCATGGGTTTGTCGAAAACCGGCAGCAGTTGCTTGCTGACGGACATGGTCAGCGGGTGCAGGCGGCTGCCGGAGCCGCCGGCAAGGATAATGCCCTTGCGGGATTTTGAACTGGACAAAATAACATTCCGGGTTCTGGTCAGCGGGCGATTATAGCGGGCCACCGTGACGATAACGATCCCCTGTGGTTGTGCCAGCCTGCAGGGACATTACAATGCGCTTATGCGAAATTCCGGCTGTCCAAAATGATCGATCAGTGCCTGCTGGTGCTTGGCATGCATCGCAGCGGAACCAGCTGCCTGACCGGCATTATTCAACAGTGTGGAGTTGAGCTGGGCGAGGTGTTTACCGAGAACCCCTTCAACCGGAAAGGCAACCGGGAGAGCGCCGCGGTGCAGGCGCTGAACAACCAGGTGCTTGAGGCCAACGGGGGTGCCTGGAACCAGCCGGTAGATATTATCCACTGGTCCGCAGAACAGCGTGCAACAAGAGACGCGATCATTGCAGATCTTCGGGCCCGTGCCAGTCGCTGGTGGGGTTTCAAGGATCCCCGGGTGCTGCTGACGCTTCCCTTCTGGCTGGAGGCGCTGGCGTCGCCCCGTTTCATCGGCACTTTCAGGCATCCCCACCGGGTTGCCCTGTCTCTCAATCATCGTGACGGGATGCCTTTTGACGACGCCTACGCATTGTGGCTTGCCTACAACCAGCGACTGATTGCGTGCCAGTCACGGTTCGGGTTTCAACTGGTGGACTTTGACCTGCCGGAAGCGGGCTATCGCGAAGACGTTGAAAAGAAGCTTGAGCAACTGGGGCTGGAGTCCGCCGAAACGCTGTTTTTTGACAGTCAGCTTCGTCACCAGACGGCCGAGGAGACGGACGTGGTCCTGCCTATGGCTGTCCAGGCAACCTATGATGAGCTGAGGCGGCTGCATGGCGCTGTTTAGAACCCGGCCGCGACTATCCGTCATCATTGTCTTCTACAACATGCGTCGGGAAGCCGCACGCACGCTGTTTTCTCTCACGACCAGGTATCAGCGCGGAATCCGCGAGTCGGACTACGAGGTTATTGCGATAGATTCCAATTCCAGTGAGCCGCTCGACAAATCCTGGGTTGAAGGACTGCAGGGTAATTTCCAGTACCACTTTATGGCATCAGATCATCCCACACCCAACCAGGCGCTCAATACCGGCGCCCGGATGGCCCGTGCGAAGACCCTGGTCAATGTGATTGATGGTGCCCGTATCCTGTCTCCCGGTGTGCTGGCAGGAATGCTCCGAGCCGAACGCGCATTCGACTATCCGTTTACCTATACCGTCGGGATGCACCTGGGGCACAAGCGCCAGAATGATGCTGTCATGGAAGGATACAATCAGCAGGTAGAGGATGAATTGCTCGAGACGGTGCCCTGGCAGTCAGACGGCTATTCATTGTTCAGGATTTCCTGCCTGGCTGGCAGTTCGAAGGAAGGTTTTCTGTTTCCGGTCTATGAGAGCAACTGTTTCGCCGTGAACCGCGATATCCTGAAGGAAACCGGTGGATTCGATGAGCGATTCGTTGCCCCCGGCGGTGGGCTCGTCAACCTGGATGTGTTTCGGCACCTGATGACCCACGATACGACGACCCCGGTCATGCAGATCGGAGAAGCGACGTTTCACCAGTTTCATGGTGGTGTCGCAACCAATGTACCTACAGCGGAAAATCCCTGGGAAGAATTTGATGCGGAATATGAGCGACTTCGCGGTGAGAAGTTCAGGTTTGTCGGTTATCCTCGCCAGCCGTTTTTTTTTGGCGAATTGCATCCTGACTGTCGGCGGTTTTTCCTGCCGGTCAGGGAAGGCCCTGCGACGGAATGATCGTGGCTTTTATCGGGCTGGCGATGAAAATCCGCAGTTCACCGCAGCCAGCGCTCGTTCCATCGCGAACACCGGGCATAAATCGTTTGCTGTTTCGTTAGTGCCACGTAAAATTCGCCGTCCCATTGCGGACCAGGCTCATGTCTGTGAATGATAATAATGACCTGCTGGGTCAGCGATTGCTGGCTCGCCACCACGTCACCGAGGACGATATCAATCGTGCCTGCGAGCTGCAGTCCAGTCTGGGCGGTCGTATTGGTTCCTCGCTGATCAAACTGGGCGCAGTTTCTGAAGACTATCTGTTGGAAGCCCTCTCGGAACAACTTGAAATGCCGGTACTGGAAGACAGGGATATCCCTGAAGTATCAGAGCTGTTCAAGTTCATGAGTCAGTTGCAGATAAATTTTGACTGGTTCCTTGCAGAAGATGTTGTGGTCTGGCCGGAAGCCGAGCACATCTGGTGCATTGCCCGGGATGTGCTGAATCCGGAAATCGGAGAAACGCTAAGACATTTCCTTAAGGGTAAAGCCGTTCGCTTCGGGCTGGCCACCAGCTACACACTCGAAAGAATTCTGGATGATCTGAAACGTGAGCATTCCGTGGACAATCTGTTCCAGCAGTCAGAGGACGCCAGGCAGTTGCGGGAGCTGGCGGAAGAGGCGCCGGTGGTGGAATTTGTGAACAACATGATGGCCAGGGCCGTGGACGTTGACGCCTCGGACATCCACATTGAACCGGAAGAACAGGAGTTCAAGGTCCGGTT
>JAQCAK010000378.1 GCA_027621895.1 Pseudomonadota bacterium
CGGGGAAACCAATCAGGCTTTCCACAATGCGACGGACGACTTCACCTGCCTCACTGGCAGAAAGTCGCTGATCGTTCCTTAACTGGTTCCACATATCAAAGGAAAGGGCTGCCTCGAGACCCTCGATCAGCAACCGGTCATCAAGCAGTTCGACCGGCAGCAGATCGAGCAGTCGCTGGCGTTCATCACGTACGATCTCCATGTGCCGGTTCAACAGGATAGTGGATGTAAACTTGAGCGCTTCCGCGGCAACCCGATAGGGCATGATGACCTCGTAGACCTGCAGGCGTCTTTCTACCAGACGCTTGAGGTTGGCGCGCCAGTCGATGGAGCGATTTGGCACCGTCGCAATGCCGTCGATCTTGTCATTGATGGCCACCGCCATTTCGGCATACAGGCTTTCCATATCCTTGAAACGACGGAAAACGGTTCGCAGCCCGACCTCGGCCCGTGTGGCAACTTCCTCGGCGGTGGGGGCAATACGACCCTCCCGCACCAGTTCCAGCATGGCGGCGACGATGCGACGTTTGCTGTCCTCGCTGCGCTGCTTTCGACCATCGGTCGTGATGTTTGGGTCGTCCAGATCCAACGGTGGCTTCAACTTATGGCACGTTCTATGTCACTATTGATTATCCACTCCGATCGGCAGAATGTCTAACCGTGACATCTACAAACACGTCTCCGGGCCAGACCTCGCTGGAAGAGCTGATTCAACTCCTTGACCTGGAAAGAATCGAGACGAACCTGTTTCGAGGCCAGCATCCTGCCTCGCGCAGGCGTCGACTGTTCGGCGGGCAGATCATTTCACAGTCCGTCATGGCCGCGGCCCGTACCGTTGACGAGGCCTTTCATCCGCACTCGTTGCACGCCTATTTTCTTCGGCCCGGTGACTGGCGACTGCCTGCACTGTTCGAGGTCGACAGAATCAGGGATGGTCGCTCCTTTGTGACCCGGCGGGTCAAGGTGATTCAGAACGGGCAGGCCATCTTCAATATGGATGCGTCATTCCATGTCCGTGAACCGGGCCTGGCACACCAGTTCAAAGCGCCGCCTGCCTATGCACCGCCTAACGAGGCCAGCATGTCCGAGGGGCTCAAGAAGCGCCCGTTTCTCGGTTTTCAGGTGGACTACAAGGAGAAAATCAAACCTGTGCCACAGGCGCCAGAGCAGTACTGGTGGATCAAGGCCAATGGGCAGGTGCCTGATGACCCGTTGCTGCACCTGGCACTGCTGGCTTACCAGTCGGATGAAGCCCTGCTGGGCACTGCACGATTGCCGCATCGGGGCAGCTACGACTCCGGCAAGTTACAGGTGGCATCGCTGGATCACAGCCTCTGGTTTCACCACGACATCAATGTCAGTGACTGGCTGCTGTATGCCCTGGACAGTCCGAACATGGGTCACGGCCGGGGGTATACCCGCGGGGAGATCTACACCGCGGAAGGCAAACTCGTCGCCAGTTGCATGCAGGAAGGCCTGATCAGGCAGCTGGACTGACTCGCCGCGCAGAATTCCCTTGCGAGCAGGTCACGGGGTGCGGGGTTGAATCGCCTTAAGTACTTCCCGGGTCAGGTCCCACTGGTTGAAACCCTGCTTGCCGAAATCCAGCCCCCGCCGGACGATAACAATCTGCTGGTCCGGGACCACGACCACGTACTGGCCCCGGTTTCCCGCCGTACTGAAGGCGCTGGCGGGCACATCATCCCGGTCATCAGGGACCAGCCACCACTGCCCGCCATAGAAATTGCCGCGATCCGTTGTCGATGGCGCTGGCGTGCGCATAAACCGAATCCAGTTGCTCGAAATCATCCTTTCACCGTTCCAGACACCATCCTGCGCAAACAGCAGGCCAAACCGGGCCAGATCACGCGCATTGGTATACACCTGGGAGCTGAGGATGAAATCATGGAATCGATCGGTGCTCACCAGGGTGTTTCTCATGCCGATCCGGTCGAGCAGGACGGTTTTCGGAAACTGCTGGTAGGCCTCGTTACCCAGCACCTATTTCATTGCATAGACCGCAAGCAGGGTATCGTAGTTCTCATAGTCCCAATAGCTGCCTGGTTGACGGATCAGACCGCGATTCCGAGCACCGTCGACAGAACCGGCACCTGCCCAGTAGCTCAACCCTGAACCCGTGGCGTATTCCATCCCGTCACTGTCGACAGGGTAGAGCCCGCTGGACATGTTCAGGACGTGGCGCAGGGTGATCCTGTCCCGCGGATCATCGCCCGGAACGGGGGTTGCCGGCAGCCATTCAATCTCGAGAGTTTCGTCCAGCGACATCCTCTCTTCATCGACCAGTATGCCGATCAACGCTGCGGCCATACTCTTTGCTGTGGACCAGGTGCGGGTGCGGGTCGACATGTCAAAGCCGTCAGCATACCGTTCATGCACGATTTGGCCCTGGTAGACGACAATCAGGCTGATGGTTTTCTGTTCCGGCGTTTCCCGCTGAAAAGCCCAGTCGGATGCCGCCTGCAGGGCAGCCGGGTCAACTGCGGGGGCAAGCGGCTGGTCTGGTAACCGGTCGCCATCGGGCCAGGGCGTCATGGCGGGATCACCAGCCGGGTAGGGCAGCGTCAATTGCGGCAGCTGATCGATGTCATCAAGGGACTGGTGCGGCGCCATTACAACGCAGCCGATACCCTCTCGGAACGCTGCTGTGATCGGTACGCCAGACGCTTTCCCGCCGACAGTGACAGCCCGTTTCTCCGGATAGATTGAGTAGTCGCCGCCATCGACGCTACCCACGACGCCACCGAATCGGGGATCATCGACATAGGCCAGTTCCTCGCCGAATACCTGCCGCAGGGTTCGCTGAGAGGTGAACAGGCCATTGCAGGTCAGGATGGCCTGCAGGCCGTTGCGGATCATCTGGCGATTGGCGCTGAAATAGTCGGTTCCAGCTGCAGCGCCGTTTGAAAGCAGCAAGCTCAGAAGGAGTGTTGTGCTGAAGATTCTCTGGTTCATGTGATGCTGGTTTTGTTAGGGCTGGAGGGGGATTATGGCAGAGGTTGGGGAGGGGCGTTGGCTCGCGAGATTTCGAGGGGGTCGATTTTTTGGCGCTTTGCGCCAAAAAATCGTTGGTGCCCGGGGCCGGGGTCGAACCGGCACTCCCTAACGGGAACGAGATTTTAAGTCTCGCGTGTCTACCAATTTCACCACCCGGG
>JAQCAK010000379.1 GCA_027621895.1 Pseudomonadota bacterium
TATGCTGATGGAGCTGGGCTATCCAACCCTGCCCGTCGACGACTACCGACTGGTGATCGGCGACGGTGTGAGAACCGCCGTGATGCGGGCACTGCCAGCAGACGAAAAAGATGAAGCGGTCATCGAGCAGGGAATGCTGCGTTTCAAAGAGATCTACCAGGGTCGCTGGCACGAGGCCGCACCCTATCGCGGCATCAATGAACTGTTAGCCAGCCTGAAGGGCTGCTATCCCCTGGCAGTACTGTCCAACAAGGACGATGCGTTTACGCAGCAGTGTATCGATCACTACTTTCCCGGCCTGTTTGATTCGGTGGTGGGCTTTCGACCGGGACTGAAGCACAAGCCCGATCCTGCTGGTGGCAGGCTGGTGGCGAAGGAGCTGGGCCTGGCACCCGAAGACTGCTGGATGATCGGTGATACCCGCACGGACATGGAAACCGCGGTGGCTTGCAACATGACAGGGGTTGGGGTGTTATGGGGCTTCCGGGATGAAAACGAACTGCGTACCCACGGCGCGACCCGGATAATCGCGGCCCCCCGTGACTTGACTCTCCTACTTTCAGGAACTGCATCATGACTTCCATCGACCATAACCTGATTCCCGACAGCCTCGACAGCTACTGGATGCCGTTCACCGCGTCGCGCAAATTCAGGGAGGCGCCGCGATTTATCGTCGGCGCCCGGGGTATGCATTATGAGGACTCCACCGGTCACCAGGTGCTGGATGCCTCTGCCGGGCTCTGGTGTGTCAACGCTGGTCACTACCGGGAGCGCATCAACGATGCGATTGCGGCTCAGCTGTCGAAACTGGATTTTGCCCACAGCTTCAACAGCGGCCATCCCCATGCATTCAACTTTGCCAACCGGCTGGTGCCGCATTTCCCGGCCCCGTTGAACCACGTCTTTTTTACCAACTCAGGATCAGAGTCGGTGGATACGGCCCTGAAGATCGCCCTGTCCTATCACCAGGTGCGGGGCCAGGGCAGCCGCCAGCGCCTGATCGGTCGAGAGAAGGCCTATCACGGCATGGGTTTCGGCGGCCTGTCGGTGGGTGGCCTGGTCAAGAACCGGCAATCGTTCGGGATGCTGCTGCCGGGTACGGATCACATCCGCCATACCCATGACCCTGAGCGCAATGCGTTCTCCCGCGGATTACCCAAACACGGTGCGGAGCTGGCAGACGATCTGCAACGGCTGGTTGACCTGCATGGCGCAGCGACGATTGCCGCGGTGATTGTTGAACCGGTGGCCGGTGCGGGTGGCGTCTTCCTGCCACCGGAAGGTTACCTGCAGCGCCTGCGCGATATCTGCACGGCCAACGGCATCCTGCTGATCTTTGATGAAGTGATTACCGCCTTTGGCCGCCTGGGTGCGGCCAGCGCGGCAGAGAAATTCGGTGTGGTGCCAGACATCATGACCACAGCCAAGGGCATTACCAACGCCACGGTGCCCATGGGCGGCGTATTTGTCAGTGATGAGATCTACGACACTTTCATGTCCATTGAGGATCCGGGCGTTGAATTCAGCCACGGCTATACCTACTCCGGGCATCCGGTCGCCTGCGCTGCCGGCCTTGCGACTCTGGAGATCTACGAGGAGGAAAACCTGTTCGCCCGCGCGGATGAACTGGCAGACACCTGGATGGATACCATGCTGTCACTGCAGGGTGAACCCGGCGTCATTGATATCCGCACCCTGCCCCTGATCGGCGCCGTGGAACTCGCGCCCAGGCCGGGCGCGCCCATGCAACGGGGTACGGACGTGGCGAAGCGCTGCTACGAAGGCGGTGTGTGGGTGAGGAATATTGGCGATACGCTGGTTTTTTCGCCACCGCTGATTATCAGTGAGGAGGAAATTGCACAGCTGTTCAGCGTGGTGCGTGCGGCTGTTCAGGCAACGAGTTGATGTCATCCTGAACGTAGTGAAGGATCTCGCTCTAACACTCTCGCGAGCATCTGGGATCGAGGTCCTTCGCTTCGCTCAGGATGATAACACCATGCTGGGCGGCATCGCGGGATTCGCGGGTAAGTGTGCGAAGCGGGTGGCATCACGCTGTGCGGCGTAGGCTGACACGATCGGCGCCAGGTCGGTGGGTGAGGCGCCGTGGAGGATCACGCCGTCACAACCCAGGTCGAGCTGGTGATTGATTGCCTCGACGCACTGCGCGGGGGTGCCGGTGGCCGCCGGGGCCAGCCATTCTTCGGGGATCAGGTTGGCCACGTGTTCCAGATCCTGTGTTGTGCCGTTCTGGTCCAGCGCGCCCTTGAAGTTCGCCACCAGGTCATCCTCGCGGAACCGTTTTAATACCGCCGGGTCCCAGTTGTTGGTCTTCACCATCAGGTCACCGTAGGCCTGCAGGTAGGTTGCCATGCGGCCAACGGTTTTCTTCAGGCGCACCGCCTCCGGCAGGTGATCGCCAATGGTCGCGAAGCAGGACCAGACCCTGACATCGTCGGGATTGCGACCGGCCTCCTCCGCTGCTTTCTTGACGGTTTCCACCGCTCTCACCGTCGTCTCGTCCGTGAAGAAGGTATGCAGTACCACGGCGTCGAACACCCGCCCGCCCAACTGCAGGGAATTGGGACCGAACGCGGTAAAGGTCATGGGAATGTATTCGTCAAAGCCCGGGTCCAGGCGCAGCACCGGCCAGCTGCCGGCTGGGCCACTGTGGCCCATGATGGTTTCACCGCGATGCAAGCGCCGCATCAGGCTCACGAAGTCCTCGATTTCTGCAGTTTTGATTCGCGGCAGACCGAAAGCATCGAACATCACGTCGATACCACGGCCGAGTCCCAGGCTGAACCGGCCACCGGTCAGGAAATGCATGGTGGAGGCATAGGCGCCGGTCACGACCGGATGGCGAGTGTTGTGGTTGGTGGCAGCCGTGGCAATGCCCAGCTTTTCCGAGACGGCGCCCACCGCACCGCTGATGGTGGCGGCTTCCTTGATATTGAACCGCTCTGATATAAAGCAGCTGCCGATACCCATGTCCTCGGCGGCGCGAACCTCGGGGATCAGGTCACGGGGCGATTCCGGCGCACCGGCCAGGGTATAGAAAGCGATCTCGTTCATTTGTTCTGTCATGGGTGAAAACCTCCTGTCAGGTTTCATTAGATAGAAATCACGATGACTGGGCAACCGCACGGGGTTTGTGTCAATCTTC
>JAQCAK010000006.1 GCA_027621895.1 Pseudomonadota bacterium
TGCGGTCCCGGGAGATACCCGGCGGCAGCAGGCGCATCCGCTCCGGCTGGGTATGGTAATAATGGTCAAAGAAGGGTTTCTGGGTCGGGGAGATCATCAGGATCTCGGTCCGGCTGTCCCGGCCGAACACGGCACGCTCGTACCTGGAAAAGTGCTGGTACCTGGGCAGCAGGCGATACAGCCAGCTGCGTTGTGAATGGGCTTTTTCCGCGTAACAGGAATCGGCAGCATAATAGACATCAAGGCCAGGCATTTTGTTGATGCCGATCACCGCGTCAACCGGGCTCTGCACCAGCTGTGCCTGAACCCATTCGGAAAAGCGCTCGTAAAGCGTGTGGTTGGTCAAGGCCTGAACCGGCACAATCCTGATGTCAAAACCGCGCGGCACCGGCCCCCGCCAGCTGAGCGTATAGACCCGGATATCGTGGCCCCGCTGCTGGCACTCCCGGGCAATTCGAAGAAAATCCCGCTGCAGCCCGCCATGGGGGAAGTACTTGTAAAGGCAGAAGGCCAGCTTCAGTCGGGTCTTGTGCCCATGCTGCCAATCTGTCGCTGTAACAGTTGCCACACTTTCTCCGGCGTTGTCTGCTCCATGCAGGGTGGATAAATACTACTCGATTCAACCGGCTTCGGATACTGACATGCTCTTTCCCTGCATGGAATACATGGTATGTGATCGCTTACTAACACGCTGGCGTGGGAGCCTTTCATGCCTGTCAGCGTTGGGCTGGTCGCACCAAACAGACCGATGACCGGCACGCCCAGTGCCGGTGCCAGATGACCCAGACCGGTATCCACGGAAACCACAGCCTGGCAGTCACGAATCTCCGCCATCAGTGCCGCCAGGGACAATCCTGCCAGAACCCGGCCCCGGTGTTTACCGAGTATCTGCGCTGCACGCCGTGCCTCTGATTCACTGCCCGCTGGTACCAGCAGTTCATACTCACTGGCCGCGGCCAATGCCGCCAGGGCCTGCCAGCAGGACAAGGGCCATTCCTTGCTGGGCCAGGTGGTGCCGTGAAGCAGCAGCAGACGCCGGCGACCAGTGGCCGGCAGATCTGTATTCGACCCAATCAGGCCATAATCGACGGTCTCATCCGCCTCGTAGCCCAGCGCCGCCGCCATTAGCTGCTTCTGGCGATCTATCGCATGCTGGTCAACGGCTATCCGGTAACGATCCCGGTAACACCAGGCTGCCAGCGGTTCCCTTGCACAATCCTCGGAGTATCCTGCGCGTGATCCATGGGCAAGCAGTGACACGGCGGCGCTCTTGATCAGCCCCTGGGTATCAATGACCCGGTCATAGGAGGTATCTCGCAACTGCCGGACAAATTCCCGGAACTGGGCACCGGAACTGGTTATCGAGCCGCGCCAGCGGCGGATGGCAACCGGGATTACGCGATGTACTGCCGGGTGAGCACGTGCAATATCCGCAAAACCCTCTTCAACCACCCAGGTCAGCTCGAGATTCTTTACCCGCTGTGCTGCTTCTGTGACCGCGGGCAATGCATGGACGACATCACCCAGGGACGACATCTTGATCAGCAATACTTTCATGACGCCTGGCCGGCTGACAGCACATCAATCACGCGAGCGGGCGTGAGCTGATTCAGGCAATTTTTGTGTCCCAGCGGACAGGTTCGCTTGAAACAGGGACTGCAATCCAGGTCCAGGCTGATCGTGCTCGCCCGATCCGAGAGCGGCGGCGTAAATCCCGGCGAAGTTGACCCGTAAAGCGCAACAACCCGACAACCCACGGCAGCGGCGACATGCATCAGGCCGGAGTCATTCGTGACCACCGCCTCGCAGGCGGCCAGCAGGTCAATGGCATCCAGCAGCGTGGTTTTACCGGCGAGGTTCACGCTGCCGGCACCCGCCACATCGACGATGGCATCCCCCGCTGCCTTGTCTGCCGGGGAACCCAGCACCCAGACCTGGTAGCCCTGACTGATCAGCTCGCGGGCCAGGGTCGCGTAGTGTGCTGCCGGCCACTGTTTGGCGTCACCGAACTCGGCGCCGGGGCAGAAGCCGATGACCGGCCGGTCCAGTGACAGACCGGCATTGTCGAGAAACGCCTGGCGGTTTTGATCATCCACAATCAGTGATGGCCGAATCAGGGCCGTACCAGGCTGGTCAACGAGCGCCAGAAAACGATCAGTCATCAGTGGCAGGCGGACCTTGTCCAGCATCCTGATGTCATTCAGCAGGTAATACCGGTACTCACCGAGAAATCCGGTGCGCCTCGGAATGGCGGCAAAAAAGGGTACCAGCGCGGATTTCAGCGAGTTCGGCGTGACAATCGCCTGGTCATACTGCTCTGCAGCCAGGCGACGGCCCAGCCCGATTCGATAGCCGAGTCCCAGCTGACCATGCCGCTGGTCAATCAGGATGCCCCGATCAACGGCAGCCATGCGCTGCACCAGCGACAGGCTGGCACGCGGCGCCAGCACATCGATCTGGATATCGGGATGCCTGCTGCGCAGCGCGGCATAGATCACCTGGGACATGACCATGTCTCCGACCCAGGCCGGACCTATGACCAGAACGCGCCGGACAGTCATCTCCAGGAGAAGAGCAAGGTGAGGTTACTGATCGAGTTTAACGAGGGTGTGCCACTCGGGATGTTCCGATCGTTTGCCCATGACCTGATCAAAGTACATACCCTGCAGTTTCTCGGTTACCGGCCCCCTGGAACCCCCACCGATACGGCGGCCATCAAGTTCACGAATTGGCAGGACTTCTGCTGCTGTGCCGGTAAAGAACGCCTCGTCCGCAATGTAAACCTCGTCACGGGTTATGCGACGCTCGACCACCGGCAGGCCAATTTCATCCGCCAGCGCAAACACCGTATCCCGGGTAATCCCTTCCAGGCAGGAGGTCAGTTCCGGCGTCACCAGCCTGCCTTTCTCCACGAGAAAGATGTTTTCGCCACTGCCTTCCGCAACGTAACCCTCATTGTCGAGCAGCAGCGCTTCCTCGGCGCCGCTGTCCAGGGCTTCTTTCAATGCCAGCATGGAGTTGATGTAGTTACCATTCGCCTTGGCCTTGCACATGGTGATGTTGACATGATGACGGGTGTAGGAAGACGTTCTCACCTTGATACCGTCTACCCGGGCTTCCGGTGTCATGTAGTTTGGCCACTCCCAGGCGGCCACAATGCAGTGGGGTTTGAGATTATCCGCGCGCAGGCCCATGCCTTCCGACCCAAAAAAGCACATGGGTCGCAGGTAAGCTTCCTTCAAACCGTTCTGTCGCACGACCTCGATCTGCGCTGCATTGATCTCGTCCTGCGACCAGGGCATGGGGAAGTTCAGGATGTGGCCGGAACGGAACAACCGTCGGGTATGGTCATGAAGGCGGAAGATCATTGGCCCCTGATCGGTTGCATAGGCACGGACACCTTCAAACACGCCAAGACCGTAGTGCAGGGTGTGGGTCAGCACGTGGATTTTTGCTTCGCGCCAGGGTACCAGTTCGCCATCGAACCAGATTACGCCATCCCGATCAGCCAGTGTTTGCGTCATGATTCCCTCTCAATAGTCGTTGCAGCGCACGATCAGCGCGCCTGCTCAAGCATTCGGTGTTCCCAGATCTTCTGCACATCATTGCGATACTGCTGCAGGCGGCCGTAGTCTGTTTCCAGGCCCAGCCAGCCATGATGCACTGCTGCGCGGAAGGCAAGATACGCCCGTTGCAGGGAATCCACTTCAGATTCTTCAAGGATTTCAGCTTGCCCCAGATCGTCCAGGATTCGCATGACATCTGTCCAGCGACCCAGTGACGGATGGGTCTCTGCCCATCCAAGGACCGCGTATTGGACCATAAATTCAATGTCAACAATAGCCCCCGGGTCGTGCTTGAGATCAAACTGGGTCAGCACATCCATGCCTGACTCTTCGACTTCCCGGGACGGCGAACCCAGGTGCGTGCGCATTTTTTCCCGCATTGAAAGCAAATCCTGCAACAGGGAGCCCTGGTCTCTTTGGTTGCCCAGTACCGTCAGGCGAATCCTGTTGAACGCGGCACCCAGCGAGGCATCGCCCGCCACGAAGCGGGCCCGAACCAGCGCCTGGTGTTCCCAGGTCCAGGCTTCATTTTCCAGGTAACGCTCGAAGGCACCAAGGCTCGCTACCAGCGGTCCCTTGTTGCCCTGTGGTCGCAGCCGAAGGTCAGCATCGTAGAGAACGCCAAAGCGCGTAAAACTTGTCAGGATGTGGACCAGGCGCTGACCCAGGCGCACAAAAAATACATTTTTGTTGACCGGCTTGTGGCCGTCAGTCTCACCTGAAGCCTCACCGATACTGAGGAACACAAGGTCAAGATCACTGCCGTAGGCCAGCTCCAGGCCACCGGCTTTACCATAGGCAATCACCGCAAAGCCGCCGCCCAGCGGCTGGCCCTCGCTATCACAGGGTTCGCCGTGTTTTTCAACCAGATAGGTGCGTGCCATATCCACCGCCGAATCCAGCACGACTTCCGCCAGCGCTGTCAGGCCATCTGACGCTTCCATGATCGAAAGGCGGTCGGTCAGTTCCATGGCTGCTATCTTGAGGGTAGCTGCCAGCTTGAACTGCCGGAGCGTGTCCATCTGGGCTTCAAGATCCCCGGCCGTCACGGTCCGCAACAGCTCCCTGAGATCACCCTGCAGCGCCAGCTTCGAGACTGCAACCTGACGCAATGCCCGGTCCGTCAGTTCATAAAGCAGGATCGGGTACTGTTGCAGCTGGGTGGCAAACCAGGGACTGAGTCCGGTGAGCTCAACAGCCCGCTGCAGGGCGTCCAGGTTCTCCAGCAGGAACACGATATAGGTGGAGCGTCTGAGGATGGCCTCAACCACCGGTATCATCCTTGCCAGCAGCATGTCCGGGTCTTCGGTGTCAGCGGCCAGCATCAGCAGCGCCGGGACCAGCCGGTCTACTGACGCCATCACGTCTTCCTGAAGCTCGAGACCGGTCACCTGCTGACGGAGGGCGATCACCGCCGGATGAGTCGGGTGCTGCCAGGCCTGCAGCCATTGACCGCCGACTTCCAGGCGGGCCTTGTCCGGATTGGTAATAAGCTCCGCAAAACTGGCCATCACGCGGCCACGATGTTCGCCCAGCACGGCCTCGTATTCCTCGAAGTCTGCAAAGCCCAGGGCTTCCGCGAGACGCTGCCGGCTTTCCGGTTCTGTCGGCAGCCGCTGGGTCTGGCGGTCGTATTCGGCCTGAATCGCGTGCTCACTATTGCGCAGGAAACGGTAAGCGGCCTTTAAGTCACTGACATCACCGGCCTCCATAAATGCAGCATCCGCCAGCCGGTCAAGAATGGTCAACAATCCCGACGCCTGCAGGTCCAGGTGTCGTCCACCCCAGATCAATTGATGTGCCTGGGCGATGAACTCGATCTCCCGGATACCGCCTGAACCCAGCTTCAGATCATCACGGGTTTCCTTGAGTTCAACCTGCCTGGCGATCAGCGCCTTCATTTCACGCAATGACTGAATTGCGCCATAGTCCAGGTGCCGACGAAAAATAAAAGGCTTCATCCAGTTGAGGAAATCCGCGCCCTCGACAAAATCACCGGCGATCACCCGGGCCTTGATGAAAGCATATCGTTCCCAGTCACGCCCCTGCTCCAGGTAGTAATGCTCCATGGCCGCACGGGACAGGACCAGCGGGCCACTGTCACCATAAGGCCGCAGTCGCAGATCCACTCGAAACACGTTATCGATTGAGCTGCTGTCATCGAGGCATGCGACAAGCTGGCGGCAGACTCGAATGAAAAACTCCTGGTTACTGAGCGATTTTTCACCGTCCGTAAACCCGGACGATCCATAGAAAATGATCAGGTCGATATCGCTGGAGAGGTTCAGCTCATAGGCACCCAGTTTACCCAGGCCCAGGACAACCAGCTGAACCGGCCCGCCGTCCTTAGATCTCGGTGTCCCGAACCGCTGGGTCATTTGCCTGTGGCTGTCTTCCAGGGCCGTGGCGACACAGTAATCCGCCAGAGCGGACAGCTCCCTGGTCGTGTCTTCAAGGTCTGCCTGACGGGTAAGATCCCGGAAAACAATTCTTGCCATTTCCCGGCGTCGCAGCAGTCGCAGCCGCGCCGGTACTTCCATGTCCGCGTGCTGTTGGCTGAAGGTCTGGTAGCGATTCAGCAGTCCGTCAGCATCAAGGGGGGATACATCGGCAGCGGGATCAAACAGACCGGGCGATGCATCGGTGAGCGAGGCAAAAAACGGGCTCCACCGGCGCACGCGATTGAGATCTGAATCAGTCGCAGGGGCTGCCATGGGCTGGACTGCCTATTGGGTCCCGCTGAATGGTGCGACCCTAAGGACCTCGGCAATGGTGGTATCGCCCTGGGCGACCTTCATTGCACCGCTGAGGCGCAGTGTCTTCATGCCTTCTTTCATGCCCGTGAGCCGAAGACGGCCAATATCGGTTTCAGCCTGAATCAGCTCCTTGACCGTGTCCGACATGCGCAGCAGCTCGTAGATACCCTGCCGACCCATGTAGCCGGTGTCCCGGCAATCAAGACAGCCAACGCCATGATACATGCGGACCGGCATCTTCATCTTCCAGGGTTCGGTGAGCACTCGCCAGCCATCCGGGTCCGGATCTCCCTGGTGTTTGCATTTCGGGCACAGTGTTCGGACCAGTCGTTGCGCCATGACGCCCAGCACCGTTGCCTTGATCAGGTAGGGTGCCACGCCAAGTTCGAGCAGGCGGGTAATGGCAGAGGGCGCATCATTGGTATGCAGTGTCGAAATCACCAGATGGCCTGTGAGTGCCGCCTGAATCGCCATTTCGGCCGTTTCCAGATCGCGAATCTCGCCCACCATAATGATGTCCGGGTCCTGCCGCAGCAGCGCCCTGACCCCATCGGCAAAGGTCAGCCCGATGTTGTGATGCACCTGCATCTGGTTAAACGAGGGTTCAACCATTTCGATCGGGTCTTCAATGGTGCAGACATTCACATCATCCGTGGCCAGGTGCTTAAGACTGGTATAGAGCGTGGTGGTCTTACCGGAACCGGTCGGGCCGGTCACCAGGACAATGCCGTTCGGGTTCTGAACCATGGATTCCCAGCGATCATAGTCCTCGTTGGCCAGCCCCAGCTGCGAGAAGGTCTGCAGAAGAATATCGGGATCAAATATCCGCATGACCATTTTCTCACCATGGGCGGTAGGCAGCGTTGACAGCCGCAGTTCGACTTCATGCTGATCCACCGTCTTGGTCTTGAGCCGGCCGTCCTGGGGACGCCGTTTCTCGGCAACATCCATTCGCCCGAGGGTCTTCAAACGACTGATCACAGCCGTCATCACCGTGGCGGGTAACTCGTAAACCAGGTGCAGGACACCATCAATTCGAAAACGAACCCGGCCCTTTTCCCTGCGTGGTTCCAGATGAATATCACTGGCCCGCTGGGTGAATGCGTAGTTCAGCAGCCAGTCGACGATATTAACGATATGCGCATCGTTCGCCTCCATCTGGTCGATCTGACCCAGCTCCAGCATCTGTTCAAGATTGCTGAGCGAGCTCGCCTTGAGCCCGGCAGCCGTCGCCTTGTTGACCGAGCGTGCCATGGTGTAGAACTCGGTTGTATAGCGTCGGATATCCGCGGGGTTGGCGATGACGCGAGTCAGGATCTTGCCGGGTTGTGACTGCTCGATCGTGGCTTCCCAGGAATGCACATAAGGTTGTGCACTGACGATGACCACCTCGTCCTCTTTAACTTCCAGGGCAAGGATCTGGTGACGCTGGGCGAACTCATAGGACATCACCCGGGTGACGACGGTGGAATCGATTTTCAGCGGATCAATTCGGATGTATTGCTGCCTGGCTTTCTCTGCCAGCCAGCGGGTCAGCGTTTCCTGGTCCAGGAATCGCCCGGGATTACCCTGGTCCGGCAGGTTTTCCTCGGCGATCAGTTCAATCGGGTTCCAGTTCAGCTGCTCTTTCCGGCGGGTCTTGAGGCCAAGCAATTCGCTGTCCTCGTTGGAAAGGCGACCATCTTTTACGAGGTCATCGACGAGGGTTCTCAGGTTGAGTGAGATATCCGGTTTTTTCTGATTGGCTTCCTGGAGGCTCACCTGGATGTCCGAGAGAGGGTGTGGAACCGCTACTTTACACTGTTTCAGGCGCTATTTCCCAAGGCCGGTGATAAACTCCCCGGCATGAAATCTGCCCTCCCGCCGCTGAAGGAAATGGTGTCTTCCCTGATCGGAACACCTTCCGTGAGTTCAACACAGGCTGCTTTCGATCAGTCAAATGAGCAGGTGATACACCTGCTGGCCAACTGGCTCGAACCGCTGGGCTTCGACGTACGAATCACACCCGTAATAAGTCGCGCTGGCAAATTCAACCTGGTGGCCAGGCTGGGGCAGGGAGACTCGGGACTGCTGTTCTCAGGCCATTCCGATACGGTACCGTTTGATGAACACCTGTGGCATTCCAACCCGTTCGCCATGACTGAACGCGATGACCGCTGGTATGGCCTCGGCAGCTGCGACATGAAGAGCTACTTCGCTATCGTACTGGATACCCTGCGCCCACTGTTTGATGAGTCTCTCGCGCAAAAACTCGAACAACCCCTGATTATCATGGCCACAGCGGACGAGGAGTCCTCCATGTTCGGTGCCCGCGAGCTGCAGGCTGCCGATGTTGCAGGCGCACGTTTCGCGTTGATTGGCGAACCGACGGACATGAAACCCGTCACCCGGCACAAGGGCATCGTATTCCTGAACCTGAGAATTGATGGCACATCCGGCCATTCTTCCGATCCGGAGCTGGGTAACAATGCCATTGAGGGGATGCACCTGGCCATTGATGAACTCATGCGCTTCCGCACCGAGCTCAAAATCAGGGAACAGGATCCCGGATTCGCCATTAACTACCCCACCATGAATTTTGGCTGCATCCACGGTGGAGACAACCCCAACAGGATCTGCGATCACGCTGAGCTCGCCTTTGATCTGAGGAATCTGCCGTCCATGGATATGAGCGGTTTTTGCGAGTCACTCGAGGCCCGGATCAGGTCAAGGGTGGCCGGCGACGGGTTCTCCTGCCGGCTGGAAATGCTGTTTCCGCCAGTCCCCGCGTTCACCAACCCGGACTCGACGCTGGCGGACACCATTGAGGCCCATACCGGATTCAAACCCGGCGCCGTGGCGTTTGGGACGGAAGCCCAGTTCCTGGGTAACCTGTCTCTGGATACGGTCGTCATGGGACCCGGCTCCATTAATCAGGCGCACCAGCCTGATGAATACCTCGCACTTGACCAGATTGCGCCCGCCCAGCGCGTGATTCATCAACTCGTTCGGGATTTTTGCCTTAACCAGCGTTAGGCTATAATCCGCGCCCTTTTTTAACGGGTTATTCGTCATGGCGTTCAACGCCGAACATATCAAGTGGTTCAGGGATTCGTCGCCGTACATCGACGCACACCGGGGTCGGACCTTTGTCATCAGTCTCGCCAGCGAAGCCCTTGACTCGCAGAACATCGGCAACATCATCTCGGACGTGGCCCTGCTCAATTCACTGGGCGTGAGAATCGTGCTGACCTACAGCGCAGACGCCCAGGTTAAAGCGGCATTGTCGGCCGCGGGCATTGAATGCCCCTCTCACAATGGCCAGCTGATCATCACGCCCCAGGCGATGCCGGTGGCAACCGGCGCCGTCGGTGCAGTCACCGCCGATCTCTGCGCCAGGCTGTCATCCAGCGCGCCTGATTCACCCGCAGAGAGGCGGGAGATCAGTGCCGTGTCGGGCAACTTCCTGAAGGCAAAGCCGATCGGTATTGTTGATGGCCTCGACCACCAGCACACGGGTGCAGTACGCAAGGTTAACGCCCGCGCGATCCATCATCTGCTCGACGCCGACGCCATCGTCCTGATACCCGCGATGGGTTTCTCTCCCTCGGGCGAAGTCTTCCTGCTGGACCCGCTGGCCAGCGCCCGCGAAGCAGCCTGCAGCCTGTCGGCGGACAAGCTGATCTTCCTTTCCAGCGTCCCGGGATTGAGCAACGCCGACGGAAACCTGATATCGGAAATCGATCTCAGCGATACCAGTCGCGCCGAGCTTGCCGCGGATTCACCGGGCATCGCGCTGCTTGAACACTGCAAGAGTGCCTGCAATCGTGGCGTCGCAAGATGTCACATCATCAGCTATGGCACGGATGGCGCCATTCTTGAAGAGCTGTTCACCCGGGATGGTTGCGGAACCCAGATCATTGGCCACAGCTATGAGCAGATTCGTCCTGCATCCCTGGATGATGTGCCCGGGATTCTGAAGCTGATCGAACCGCTTGAAGCAAGCGGCGCGCTGGTCAAAAGATCACGGGAGCTGCTGGAGTCTGAAATTGATCATTTCACGGTCATCGAACGGGACGGCCTGCTGATCAGCTGTGCGGCGCTGTACCTGTATGGTGATCATGGCGAACTTGCCTGCGTGGTCACCCACCCGGATTATCGGAAGAGTGACCGTGGTGATCGCCTGCTGGAGGTCATCGAGAAGAAAGCAAGACAGCTGGGCCTGACACGACTGTTTGTACTGACCACGCAGAGTGCGCACTGGTTTTCCGAAAGAGGCTTCGCCCACACCAGTATTGAAAGCCTGCCTGAAGCCCGCCAGGCCTACTATAACTACCAGCGAAACTCGCGGGTGCTCAGCAAGGCCCTCTGATCCCGGGACAGCTGGCTAGTGCCTGAATTCATGCACAAAATCGACCAGCGCTTTCACGTTGTCGACCGGGGTCTCCGGCAGAATACCGTGACCCAGGTTGAAAATATGACCAGGACGACCTGCCACCGCTGACAGGATATTGCCTGCGGCCTTGAGTACCGCCGGCTGTTCCGCGAACAGTGCTACCGGATCCAGGTTGCCCTGCACGGCACGACATCCCATGAGGTCCCAGCTCTCCATGAGGGGGGCGCGCCAGTCCAGCGCCATGACATCGCCACCGGCTTCGGCCATGGCAGGCAACAGCGCTGGATTGCCGGTACCAAAATGAATGACGGGCACCGTGCCGGAAACAGCCTTGATCAGCCGCTGGGTGTGGCCCAGCACATGCTCTCGATAGTCCTCAACGGACAGCGCTCCCACCCAGCTGTCAAAAATCTGGATCGCCTGGACTCCAGATCGTACCTGGTAGTTGAGGTAGTCGATCGCTGCATCCGTCATCTTCTGCATGACGACAGAAAAGGCGGCCGGATCACTCAGCATCAGCTGCTTAACATGGATGTAGTTGCGCGACCCCTTGCCTTCAATGGCATAGGAAGCCAGGGTAAACGGCGCGCCACCGAAGCCAATCAGGGGAATATCAGCGGGCAACTCCGCGCGAATCAGCCGAATGGCCGCTTCAATGTACGCCATGGACTCATGGGCGGGGGCGATTCTCAGTGCATCGATATCTGCATGGGTTCGGACCGGATTCGAAATATCCGGACCGATACCCGGCAGGTAATCCAGATGAAGTCCCATCGGCTCAAGGATGGGCAGCAGGTCGGCAAACAGGATGGCGGCATCGACACCCAGTATACGCTGCGCATCGCAGGTCACCTGGGCTGACAGGTGCGGGGTTTTGAAGAAATCGAGGCTGGGTGTGTCACCTTTTACCTGGTGGTATTCCTTCATGTACCGGCCAGCCTGCCGATTCAGCCAGATGGGCGTGAAGTCAGTGGCTTCGCCTCGACAGGCCTTGAGAAATGCTGACTGTTGCAGAGCGTCTGTCATGATAAGTGCGGGGTTCGAATCGAGCGCGCATTATACAGAGCCGGAACCCTGCGGGAACACCCGGGTGGCCGGACTGTCCAGCAACCTGATATCGCCCTGAACACCGTGCCGGGTGTGCCAGGGCCGCAGGCCTGTCACGCGATACTGGCCTACTGGTCGCCGGAATCCCTTCATCTGCCGCTTTCCAAGATAGACAGCCTCGATCCACGGGGCCAGCAGCCTGCAGGTTACCGCTGAAATCACGATCTCATCACGCCCGGCACTGCCCTCCAGCCGACTGGCGAGATTCACCGTACTCCCAAGCGCGGTGTACTCCATCCTTTCCTCACCGCCAAAACAGCCCACAAGGCAATAGCCAGTGTGAATACCGATGCGGATATGCAGTGAGATATCCGGCACCCGGCTTCGCCACCGGGATGCCAGTGTTCCCAGGGCGTCCCGCATGTCCATGGCCATGGCGATGCACGCATGCGCATCGGCGGCGACGCCCCGCGACTCGGGATCCCCGAAAAAGACCATGACGCCATCACCGATAAACTTGTCCAGCGTGCCGCCATAGAGCTGTGCAATTCGATTCATGACCCCGAAGTAGTCTCCCAGCAGGGTTGCCATCTCGGTTTCGTCACGAGTGTCCATCAGATGGGTAAAACCCTCGATGTCCGAAAAGAACACTGTCAGTCGTCGCCGCTGGTATGAACCAGGGAACCGGCCCGGGGTAGCCAGCAACTGGGGTGCAACAAATGGCTTGATTCGCTGGCGAATGGCCTCCAGGTTGCGCCGCAGGTGCTGTTCCTGGGCCTGTCTGGACCGGAGCGTCCGGGTCTCGTTAAAAACCATCGTCGCCACGAAGACAAAATAGCTCGCCAGCAGCAACAGGCTGCCGATGAGCGGCAGGGAAGGTTCCGTCAGTCCGCTTGAAGCACCAAGGTGCAGGGCCTTCATTCGAAAATCCGTCGCCGGCAGACGTGCCAGGACCTGTGCCACGAGGAGGCCAGTCACCAATGCCAGGGGCACCACTGACAGCAGATAGGTGATACCGGCAATGATGACCGTACTGACCGCAAGCAGTACCAGGACGGCCAGGGAAAGCCAGGGGTTAAATTCAACCGCTGCGAGAATGATTCCCACGATGACAGCATCCAGCAGCATGGACCGTCGCGCACCCGCGGCCGAATTGAACTGACGTTCCTGCCAGCCATGCAGGGCCAGCGGGTAGATCGCCAGCAGCGCCCCGAGAACGACCAACGCCAGGCTGCCGGTCGAAAATCCGTGCAGCGTCAGCAGCACGGCCGTCAGCAGATAACCGGCAATCCTGGAAGGAAAGACGACGGCAAGCAGGTAGTGGCGGGGACGATCCATTGACCCAGTCTGCCTGAGCCGGTCATCAGCGCCCCAGTGGCAAAGATCCTGCCTGCCTGCCAGCCAGACGGGTCACAGCCTGTCAGTGTCTGTCTATCCCGCACTGCCTGAAGCAAGCTCAATCTCGACGACAGGCTCAACCTCGGCGTCGTAATCGGTACCCTCCACGTCAAATCCGTGCATTTCCAGAAAGGCTTTCCGATAGCCCGCAAAATCGGTCAGGGTATCAAGATTCTCCTCGGAGACACTCGACCAGTTATCCGCGACATACTGCTGGATCTCATCGGCGAGTTCGAGTTCATCCATGCGGATACGACCACCATCGTCGAGACGCAGATCTCCTTTGCCGTAAAGCTGTGTGTTATAGAAACGGGTGGTCTGTTCGATACAGCCCTCATGGGTGCCGGCTTCCTTCATTGCCTTGAACAGCAGAGACAGGTAGATCGACATGCCGGGAATCGCAGAGGCAGCCTGGGTAACCAGACCCTTCATCACCACGACATAGGCCTTGCCGTCCACCCCGGCCATGGGTGCTGCCAGGGCCTTGCAGGCACGATCAAGATCTTCCTTGGCCCTGCCGATGGTTCCATGGTGGTAAATCGGCCAGGTGACCCTGCTGCCAAGGTAGGTATAATTGGTTGTCACGCAACCCGGTGCCAGCAGACCGCGGGCCGACAGCGCCTCGATCCAGAGTTCCCAGTCCTCTCCACCCATGACCCTGACCGTATCCGATACTTCTTCATCGCTGGCAGGCTCAAGTGAAACAGGGCGCAGTTCGGCCGTGTTGAAGTCGATGGTCTTGCCCTCGAAAGGTTCACCGATGGGTTTCAGGGCCGATCGAACCACGGAACCATCCGGCAGTTGCCGCGCGGGCGCGGCCAGGGAGTAAACCACCAGATCCACCTGACCGAGGTCTCGTTCGATCAGATCGCAGGTCGCATCCTTGATCTGCTTCGAGAAAGCATCACCATTGATATTCTCGGCATAGAATCCGGCGTCGTGAGCTGCACGGGTAAATGCGGCCGTCTTGTACCAGCCCGGGGATGCCGTGCGATTTTTGACTGACGGTCTCTCGAAGAATACGCCAATGGTGGAAGCACCAAAGCCGAATGTCGCGCTGATCCGGGAAGCCAGCCCATATCCACCCGATGCGCCAATGACCAGCACTCGTCGGGGGCCGTCGTCACGCAAACCCTGTGACCTGACATGAGCGATCTGGTTTTGAACATCCCTGGCACATCCTTCCGGATGCGCTGTAGTACATAGAAAGCCCTTGATACGGGGTTTGATGATCATATGGTCTCACCTGGTTAAATTAAGCAAATTGGTTTTCAAGCAAACGGGTTTCGAACTACCGGCTTTTGAGCTTACCGGATTTAAGGTAAGCATAGGTCATCAGGCAACAGCCCAGCAGCACCATCGGCAATGATAGTAGTTGCCCCGTCGTGACCCAATCAGCCAGCACGTAACCGATCTGCACATCCGGTTCCCTGAAAAACTCCGAGACGATGCGCAGCACACCGTAGCCGATAAGAAACAGCCCCGATGCTGCCATCAGCGGTCGAGGCTTCAGTACATAGATCCAAAGAAACGCAAACAGTACCGCGCCCTCGAGAACCGCCTGGTAAAGGCTGGAGGGATGACGCGCGACAATATCGCCCGGAAATATCACAGCCCAGGGGACGTCGGTGACCCTGCCCGGCAGCTCTGTATTAATAAAATTGCCAATGCGGCCACAACCCAGCGCCAGGGGAATGGAGGGTGCGATGAGATCCGTCACATCAAAGAAAGAGACTCCTTTCTTTCTTGCATAAAACATCACCGACAGCAGCACGCCCAGCAGACCGCCGTGAAACGACATGCCACCTTCCCAGATCCTGAAGAGCCGGGTGGGTTCCGCCAGAACAAGGTCCAGGCCATAAAACAGCATGTATCCCAGCCTGCCACCCAGCAGGACACCCAGCACGGCATAGAAAACGATGTCTGCGATGTCATCATCAGTCCACGGCAGGCCATCACGCCTGATTCGATACCGCAGTGTTAACCAGACCAGGCCGATACCCACCAGGTAGCTGATCGCGTACCAGTGAATACTGATCGGACCAACACTGATCGCTATAGGATCCAGGTCAGGATATTGCCACATGGTGTCTGAGGTCCCGGGCTTTCGCCAAACAAAGGGTGGCATTATCCGCCATTGGAGCGGTCTGATAAACTCGCGCTTTCTTCAACCCCTGTCGGCTGTCACAACCCATGTGCCTGATCCTGTTTGCCAACGAAGTCGATTCCCGTTACCGGCTGGTTGTTGCCGCGAACCGCGACGAACTTTTCGCCCGGCCAACGGAATCGGCGCACGAGTGGAGCACAACACCCTACCTGGAAGCCGGGGTCATCGCAGGACGCGATATCAGCGCCGGTGGCACCTGGCTCGGCGTCAATCGTTCTGGACGCTTCGCGGCTGTCACCAATTACCGGGAAGATCCGCCAGACCCGCTCCCTCCCAGGTCAAGGGGAGAGCTGCCCACAGATTTCCTCGCGGGCCGTCTCAGCCGGGATGAGTACCTCGACGCTGTTGAGCAACGGAAATACGACTACCGCGGGTTCAACCTGCTGTTGGCTGATGCTGCCGGTTGCAGCTATTACAGCAACCGCGATCGCGAACACCGCCACCTCAGTCGGGGCTGCTATGGCCTCAGTAACCAGCTGCTGGACTGTGACTGGCCCAAGGTGATCGACGGCCGGCAGCGCCTTACCCGGTTGATGGACGATCCGCCTGAAGACCTGACCGCCTCACTGTTTGAATTGCTCCTCGACCAGGGTGACGAGCGGCCGTTCTCCAACAGTTTCATCAATGCCGATGCTTACGGTATAGATGGTTATGGTACACGGGCAGCCACGGTCGTTGTCATGGAAGCAAACGGCAAGGTACTTTTCACCGAGCGAAACTTTGGCCCCGGGGGCGAGGACCTGGGCGAAAACAGCTTTCAATTCAGCTGTAGCGCCGACCCCTGACGATATTGCCGAGACCTGCATTACGCATTTCATCATCCACGTAATTTCTGATCAGGTAGGCGTTATCCATTTCCAGCGCGGTATTCAGAATCCCTTTCGCCGTTTCCATGTCGAACTGACTCAGGGCATGCTTGACCATCAGCAGTGCGGTTGAATTCATGGACAGCACGTCGAAGCCCATGGCCATCAGCAACACCGCCGCCGACGGATTACCCGCCATCTCACCACAGATCCCGACCCCCTTGTTTTCTGCATGGGCCGACTCAACAACATACTTGAGTGCGTGCAGCACCGCGGGGTGAAATTCCTGATAGAGCTCCGCTACCTGGGCATTGTTTCGGTCCACGGCCAGCATGTACTGAATCAGGTCGTTGCTGCCAACCGACAGGAAATCCACCCGCTTGATGATATCCCGCGCCTGGTAGACTGCTGCCGGTACTTCGATCATCACACCAACATCCGGCATTTCCACCTGCACGCCTTCTTCGATGATTTCCCGGTAACACTGGGCGATCAGGCGCTGAGCCTCATCAATTTCGGCCACGCTGCTGACCATGGGCAGCATGATTCTGAGATCCGTGTCGATATCCTCATTGGCCCGGATCATGGCACGGACCTGTGCCAGAAATATCTCCGGGTGATCCAGGGTGACCCTGATACCGCGCCAGCCAAGAAAGGGATTGGCCTCGGTAATTGGAAAATAGGAGAGCGCCTTGTCGCCACCCACATCCAGGGTTCTCATGGTCACCGGTCGCGGTGAGAAGGCAGCCAGGTGTTCCCGATAGATGAGTCGTTGTTCTTCTTCTGTCGGAAAACGGTCGTTCATCATGAAATGAACCTCGGTCCGGTACAGTCCAACGCCTTCCGCGCCACGTTCAATCGACCTGGCCACGTCGGCCATCAGCCCGGTATTGACCCAGAGCCTGACTCGATGACCATCCTTTGAATGGCAGGGTCCTTCGCTGAGATGCTCGAGACCCTCTACCAGTGCTGTTTCTTCCGACAGGATCCGTTCGTAGTATTTCTTCTCCTGTTTTTTCGGGTAGGTGATCACCACGCCTTCAAAACCGTCGACGATCACCGGCATACCATCGACGATCCCGATTGGCAGGTCGCTGACCCCCATCACCGTGGGAATCCCCATGGCTTCCGCAAGAATCGCGACATGTGACTTGCCGGAACCACCCAGCGACACGAATCCCGCCAGCTTGTCACGGGGGACCAGCGCCAGATCCGAGGGCGTCAGTTCCTGGCTGATCAGGATGGTGTTATCGGGATAGTCCTGGACCCGGGTATCAACGCTTTGCAGCCTGGCGAGTACCCGGTTACCCAGGTTACGGACATCCGCGCCACGCTCCCTGAGATAGGCATCTTCCATGGATTCGAAATTGCCAACATGGGCAAGAATCACTTTTCGCAGCGCGCTCTGGGCCCATTCACCGGCCCTGATCATCTCAACGACCTCTCCGGAGATCGCGGTGTCATCCAGCATGTGCAGATAGGCATCAAACAGAGCCAGTTCCTCTTTCTGCAGCCGGTCCGCCAGCTTGGCAGCAATGGCGGATATCTCCTCACGCACCTCACGAACCGCCGATTCGAAGAGATGGACTTCCTGTTCGATATCACCAGCGGGCTTTTCCGGTACATTGTGCAGTTCCGCATCCAGAAAAGTGACGACGGCGGTGCCAATCG
>JAQCAK010000380.1 GCA_027621895.1 Pseudomonadota bacterium
TGGTGCCAGGGTTATTCTGAACCCGGCGCCGGCTCCGATCTGGCCAACCTGAAAACCCGGGCCGAACTGAGCGAAGACGGCACCTATTATCTCGTCAATGGCCAGAAAATCTGGACCACGCTCGCCCACATCGCACACTGGATGTTCTGCCTGACCCGAACCAGCAGCAACGGCCCCAAGCAGGAGGGCATTACCTTCCTGCTGATCCCCATGGATGATCCCGGTGTCGAGGTCAAACCGATCATCACCCTGGGTGGCGCCCATTCGGTGAACGAGGTTTACCTGACCGATGTCAAGGTGCCCATTGAGAATCTGATTGGAGAGGAAGGCAAGGGCTGGACCTATGCGAAGGGACTCCTGACTCACGAACGTCGCGGATTGGCGGGCATACAGAATTCCGTGCTCGCACTTCAGCAGGCGAAGGAAAACGCGGCCAAAGTAAAAATCGGTGACGGTACCTTGCTCGACGTTCCTGCTTTCAGGAACAAGGTCGGCGCCCTGGAGGCCGAGCTCATGGCCCTGGAGTTCACCGAACTCCGAACCCTGGCCTCCGTCTCAGCGGGCGGCGAACCCGGCCCGGAATCTTCCATTATGAAGCTGAAAGGCACGGAAATTCAGCAGCGAATCCAGGAACTGAGCCTGGAAGCCGCCGGTATCTTTGCAGCGCCCTGGGGAGCAACCAGCCCCGGCAACGGTTTCGAACGCGGGGCCACGGCAAGCTACCTGGGTGGCCGGGCCACCACCATCTATGGTGGTGCCAGCGAGGTCCAGAAGGACGTCATTTCCAAAAACGTACTGGGCCTGGGCTAAGGAGACACCACACGGATCGTTCATATTCAGAAGAACAACTGATGCTGCAGGACAGCATCCAGAAGTGGGTTGCTGACAACTACGACCTTTCCCGTCGAAAGGACATCGTACAGATGGAGCATGGCTTCGATCCCGCCAACTGGGCGCAGTTCGCTGAACTCGGGTGGCTGGCCATGCCCTTCGACGAGGAATTCGGCGGCTTCGTAGGCGATGCGGTCGATATCATGCTGATCCTGGAAGAGTTCGGCAAGGGCCTGGTGGTGGAGCCCTATCTTGCGACGGTCGTGATGTTTGGCGGCGCTGTTGCGATGGCCGGGAGTGCCAGCCAGAAAGCCGCGCTCATTCCGGCCATCATTGATGGCAGCCTGATTGGCACCTACGCCTACGCTGAACCCCAGGCACACCACAATGACTTTGATATCGCCACAACCGCGACAAAAGACGGTGACTTCTACCGCATCAATGGCCAGAAGTCCGTGGTGCTGAACGCCGCGGCAGCAGACAAGATGATCGTGACGACACGAACAGCTGGTGACCAGACCGACGAGTCCGGTATTTCACTGTTCATTGTCGATCGCGAAACAGCAGGCGTGACCGTTGAAGCCTATCCCACCGTGGACGGACTGCACGCGGCGGAAGTGACGTTCAAGGACGTGCAGGTCGCCGCCGAGAATCTGCTGGGAGAAGCCGGCCAGGGCGGACCGCTCGTCACCGCCATTGCCAACAAGGCAATCCTGGCGCTTGCGGCAGAGGCCGTTGGGGGAATGGAAGTGCTCTACAAGAGCACCATCGATTACACGCGGCAGCGCGAACAGTTCGACCATCCGCTTTCCGAGTTTCAGGTGCTCAAACACCGCATGACCGAAATGTTCATGGAACACTCGCTGGCCAGGTCCCTGACCATGAAAGCCACCATGCTGGAAACCCAGGGGGCAGCGGACACCCAGCGAACGATCCATGCACTCAAGTATCTGATCGGCAAATCCGGCCGGTTCGTGGGGCAGAATGCTGTGCAGCTGCACGGCGGCATGGGGATGACCGAAGAGCTCGCGATTGCCCACTACTTCAAACGGCTCATGGTGATTGATTCCCAGTTCGGGAATACCGACCATCACCTGACCCGGTTTGTCGCCTGACAGATCGAACTGTCCAGGCGAGCCGCCATCCGGTGATAGAATCACCGGATGGACATCCCCTCGCCACCATCAGCGCCAAGACGCGCCCTGTGCCCCAATTGCGACGCTGAAATCACCGGGCCTTACTGTTCGGGTTACGGCCAACAGCAGAAAACGCTGAACAAGTATTTCTGGACACTTTCCGGGGAAGTACTGGACGAGATCTTCAGACCGGATTCCCGGGCTGCCCGAACGCTGCTCGCACTATTGTTCAAACCTGGCTACCTGACCACCGAGTATTTCGCCGGCCGGCGTGCCCGCTATATTCCGCCCATCAGGCTCTACCTGATTATCAGCTTCCTGTTTTTTATCCTGTTACCGTTTCTGGGCAACCTGCTCGGCACTGCACAGATGAACATCGGCGGGGACGATAGCACCCTGGTCGTCAATAGCGATGGCACCCCGGCGACCGACGAGGACTGGCGAGACCAGCTGGAGTCCGATGTCACCGTCAGCGTGCCGGGGCTCTCAGAAGAGCAGAATGACGTGCTCAGCAACAAACTCAGGATCCGCCTCGGCAAAATGATCGAACAGGCAGAAGAAGAACCCGGTGTCGTGTTCCGGGACTTCATGGATATGCTGTCTGCCGCAATGTTTTTCCTGTTGCCAATCTTCGCCATCTTCCTGAAGATTTTTTATATCGGCAGCGGTGTTTACTATGCCGAGCACCTGCTACTGGCCGTACACAATCATTGTTTCCTGTTCGTGATCCTGTTCGTTTCAGGCCTGTCGGGGTACGTCTCCAGCCTGTTCGGGCCGGTCGAACAGGGAACGCTCACTGTGGTCGCCGAAACCGCCAGCACCGGTATGACCCTTTGGATGCCGATTTATCTCTACATGAGCATGAAGCATACCTACGGACAGGGCCACTTTCTTACCCTGTTCAAGTTCCTGCTGATAGCCTTGACCTACCTGTTGCTCGCCGTTTTCGGTATCGTGGCAGCATTCCTTGTACAGGTCAGTCTGTCCTGAGATGAATCCAAAACAACTCGACAGGATGCTGGCGGGCCTTGGCATCACACCGGACCTGCAGGCCAGCTGCAGGATGCCGCTGTGCTGCGAGGAGCCTGAACTCACTGACGCCGGCACCGACATGTTCGAGCGACCCCAGCAGATGACCCCGGCCACGCTGGCGCCCTGGCAGGCCATGTTGGTTGCCGCTGCTGCA
>JAQCAK010000381.1 GCA_027621895.1 Pseudomonadota bacterium
TTCTCGTCCGGGTGCAGCAGATTCTGCATCACTGAAAACAGCTCGGGTCTGTCTTCATCCTCGTCGAAGGCTTCTTCCTCGACGGTGCCGAACGTGCTCATCTCGGTGCGTTTGCCACCCCGGGTTTTTGGCAGGGGTTTGCCTGGCCCGCCTTCCACGCCCAGCTTGGGCATGACGTGGCTTTCGATCAGGATCTTGTTGGCCTGGGAGAGGACCTTGTCCAGGTGCTTGAGTACAACATCGTTGAAGGCGCGATAGATGGTCAGGCTGTTCTGGGCATCCAGACCCAGCGGTCGAAGCGCCTCCTGGAATGCGGTGGCGACCTGTTCAGGATCCAGGGGGTTGCTGGATTCGTCGATGCGCTTCTTGGGAAAGATGGAACCCAGTCGGGTGTTGAAACTGATGAAAACCGGCAGGTGCTCATTCCGCGAGGCATTGACCATGCCCTCGAGCGCAACGATCACATCGAGTTCTTCTTCCTGAACCAGGGACAGGGTTTCGAAATTGAACACGGCTTCATCCTTGATGATCTCCTTGTCCAGGAGTTCGTCAAAGTGATGGTTCATGTTGGTCACGAATCGCTGCACCACAGCACCGGATTGCTGTGACAGCGACTTGAAGTCTCCAATCTGATCAACAACCTGCCGCTCGACTTTCGAGATCGTGTCGGTGATCATCTGGGCGAGTGTGTCGATACACTCTTTCTGAATTTTCTCTACGATTTCAGACACGTAAGAGACTCTTTGAAAGCAATTTTAGGTGGCCACGGAGCCCGGGTAAGATACCCCGATTGAGCCGCAAAGTATATTCATTGTACCCTAAATGAGTCGGTACTGATTCCTTAAACTGCTTAATTCATAATGGGTTACACGCGATTCTTGTGATGATTTCTCCTCCTTTGCCAAATTTTAGTCCATGATGCTGTTTCTGATGCGTCATGGGGACGCGGTTCACAGCGCGCCATCGGATGCCGAGCGGGTGCTCAGTGCGGCGGGCCGGCAGGAAGTCCTGGCGGCTGCCGGACGGTTGCGGGAGTCAGAACCGGGTATCCAGCGGATACTTTCCAGCCCCTATGCCAGAGCCCGACAGACGGCTGAACTGGTATCAGAAGTCCTGGGCGTGGCACCGGTGGAAAGCTGCGACTGGGTAACACCGGATAACGAACCCGGGGAGACCGCCCGGAGACTCGGGCAACTGCTGGCAGGTTGTCCATCTGCGCTGGTAGTGACGCACCAACCGATTATCAGTAGGCTGATCATGCATTTGACTGACACAGGGGTACCCATGGGGACAGCGTCGATTGCCCGGCTTAACACGCTGGAAGCGCCAATGCCTGTTTTTGAAATGGGATGCAGTGAGCTGATATGCCTTATCTGATCCTGGTGTGCCTGCTGCTCTGCAGCACGCTGGCGAGCGCCGACAGCTTTGACCTGGGGCCGATCGCGCTGGAACTCCCAGTCGGTTCGAGTCTCTCGAAGCAGCGCAACGAAGCGGACAAGGCCGGTCACCTGATCCCGCTGGGTGCGCTCGAGAAGGTTAATCACCAGCTTGAGCCGGAGGCATCCGAGCTGGTTTTTGCCCGGCGGGCTTCCTGGACCTGGTCATTGCCATTCGCCCGATCCACAGACCAGGTGTCGAAAGCACTCAGGACGCAGCTGAAACAATCCGCCGAAGAACTGTATCAGTGTGACGGGCGTACCTGTGGCAGCAGCAGTTACTGGGCGAACAGTATTTTTAATCAGTCCGTGCTCTACGGACCAGAGCAGTTCCAGCGCTATGCCGTGTATCGGCTTGCAGACCCGGGCTCACATCTCATGCTCTACGTTGCTCAACGCGCTACTGGCGAGATTTTCCTGCACATCGAATTGATCGCAGGTTGACATCGAAGCGGATCAGCGTAAGATCGCGCGCCTTTCAATTAACCCATTTTCAGTCAGGACCGTCCAGGGAGAAACGCCCGGGCCGTTCTGCAGGTGATATCTGTAATGAACCAGATGCTCAATCCAGTTTTTGTCATGGCGACTCGCGTCGGCACCCGTGCCGTATGCGTATCGCCGTGTTACCGGAGGCGTGTCTGAAGATCTGCTGATAACAGTCTTTTTTGATTAAAGCCTCCCAGGGAAACCTCGGAGGCTTTTTTTTGCACCACTGTCTCCGGGTCTGCTTGCCGGGTTAAGCCCGCGCTGAAGCCAGGTCGTTCAGGGGACAGTACAATGAGTGAACAACAACTAAAGAAAAATATCCGGATACTCTACGCCTTCAGCTTCTTCTGGCTGGCGCTGGTGATCATTCCCGTGATCGTGCCGTTCTTTGCGACCAAGGGTCTTTCGCTTGCGGATGTGTTTCTGTTGCAGAGCGTGTTCGCCCTGTCGGTACTCGTTTTTGAATTGCCGTCTGGATACCTTGCCGATGTCATCGGTCGACGTAATGCCCTGATTATTGGCAGTTTTTTCCACGGTCTGGGTTTTACTTTGCTGTGCTTTGCTGACAGCTTTGCAGGACTCGTGCTTTTCGAGGTAACCGTGGGGCTGGGCATGAGCCTGTTGTCAGGATCGGATCTGTCACTGCTCTATGACACCCAGCTTGCGTTGAATCTGTCTCAGCGGGAGAAGGTCAGGGGCATTGCACGGCAGCGGCTGATCAAGGCCTCTGCTGAAGGTATCGCCTCACTGCTGGCGGCAGCCCTGATGGTCTGGTCTTTCGATGTGCTGGTTTATGCCAATGCCATTCTGGCCTGGGTGCCTTTGCTGCTGGCCATCAGGCTGGTTGAAGCGCCTTTTCAGCGATTGACGAATGAGCATCCGCTCGCGAATTTCAGGCGAATCCTGCGCCACCTGTTTTACCAGGATCGGCTGCTGCGTCTGACAACCCTGGCGGTGACCTTCTATGGACTGGCAACCTTCTACGTGGTCTGGCTGATTCAGCCCTACTGGGAAGCGTTCGGTATCCCGTTGGCTGCCTTCGGTATCCTCTGGGCGCTGAAGAATTTTACGGTCGCCCTGGCGGCCAGGTTCTGTGCGCCGCTTGAAGATCGCCTGGGGCCAGTGCCTGTGTTGCTGGTCATGGGAATACTGCCTGTCGTGGGGTATCTCGGCATGGCGATTGATGGTGGTCTCGTGGGTTTGCTGCTTGCCTTCGGGTTT
>JAQCAK010000382.1 GCA_027621895.1 Pseudomonadota bacterium
CATCCATACGCCGGAGATGATCAGCGCCTGGCCACCCGCACCCGGCTGGTGGCTGCTGGGGATTCTGGTCTCGCTGCTGGTGATCGCGGGATTGACCTGGCTGTTTCGACGCTGGCGGGATAACCGTTATCGACGGGAAGCTTTAAGGGAACTGCAGGCGCTCCGGGCGCAGTGGCAGGAGCACGGCGATGATCACCAGTACCTGCTCGGCCTGCAGCAATTGCTGAAACGGGTTGCGCTGACAAGATTTCCCCGCGAGGAAGTGGCCAGCCTCACCGGCGAGGCCTGGCTGCAGTTCCTGGACCGCAGTACCGGCAGCCACGAGTTTTCCATGGGTGAGGCCGAGGTGCTGATCGACGGTAACTACCGGCATGACATACGGATCGACGTCGACGCACTGCAGACGGTCGCCAACCTGTGGATTCGCAAGCACAATGAGCGCCACCTGCAGGCAATGACGCCACAGGAGGAAGCCGCATGATCGAATTCCTCTGGCCCTATGCCGCGGCCGCCCTGCCCCTGCCCCTGCTGGTGTATTTCCTGGCGCCAAAGGCTTCACGCCAGGAACCCGCTTTGCAGGTGCCGTTCTTTTCTACCGCGGTCGCGTTCGACAGCACAACCAGTGGCGCCGTGAGATCATCCTGGATCAGGCGAACCCTGATGATCCTGGCGTGGCTGGCACTGGTGCTGGCCGCGACCCGGCCCCAGTGGATCGGTGAACCCATCGAACTGCCCACCAGCGGCCGGGACCTGCTGCTGGCGGTGGATATTTCCGGTTCCATGGGCACCGAGGATATGGAACTGGGCGGTCAGCAGACCACCCGGCTGGCGGTGGTCAAGCAGGTGGTCGGAGATTTCGTGGAACGACGCAAGGGCGACCGGCTGGGCCTGATCCTGTTCGGGACTCGCGCCTACCAGCAGACACCCCTCACCTTTGACCGCAATACGGTGCGGACACTGCTGGAAGAAACTCCGCTCGGGATTGCCGGTGGCAAAACAGCCATTGGTGATGCGATCGGCCTGGCGGTGAAACGCCTGCAGGATCGCCCGGCAGAAAACCGCGTGCTGGTACTGCTGACCGACGGTGTCAACAACGTCGGTGAAGTGGAACCCACCCAGGCCGCGAAGCTCGCAGCCCAGGAAGACATCCGTATCTATACCATCGGCTTCGGCGCTGACAGCATGACCGTGCCGGGCTTCCTGTTTCAGCGCACCATTAATCCCTCGGCAGAACTGGACGTGAAGACCCTTACCGAGATTGCGGATCTCACCGGCGGCCTGTTCCAGCGGGCCCGGTCCGCCCAGGAACTGGATGCGATCTACCAGGCTCTCGACAAGCTGGAACCCATCGAGCAGGACCAGGAAACCTACCGTCCCGTCCGCTCGCTGTTCTGGTATCCGCTGGCCTTTGCCATGCTGCTGAGTCTGGTGATGGCTCTATTGCATCCGACGCTGACCACGCTGTTCTATCGCCTCTGGTCCGCCCGACCCGCCCTGCGACGTGAGTCGAAGGAGGCCAGCGCATGAACTCGTCGCTGTTCCTTGAAGAACTGCAGGCCAACTTTCACTTCCTGCGCCCCGAATGGTTTTACCTGCTGATTCCGGCAGGCCTGCTGTTCCTGCTGCTGCGCTATCGGCAGAGCCACCACAGCAACTGGGAGCGTGCAATTGATCCCCATCTGCTGCCGCACATCCTGGACAACCCGAACAAAACCGTCAGCCGCAGTCCATTGACCCTGTTGCTGCTTGCCTGGGTCATCGCCACCCTTGCCCTGGCCGGACCCGTATGGCGCAAAACACCGCAACCCGTGCATGAGCGCGAGGACGCCCTGGTCGTGCTGTTCGACCTGACCCGCAGCATGCTGGCCACTGACGTCAAACCCGATCGCCTGGTTCGTGCCAAGCGCAAGCTGATAGACCTGCTGGACCGGCGCGATGAGGGCGTGACTGCGCTCGTGGTATTTGCCGGTGATGCCCACGTGGTCTCGCCTTTGACGGACGATACCCGCACCATCGCCAGCATGATTCCGGCGCTGTCCCCGGAAATCGTGCCCGCACCCGGCAGCCAGCTGGCACCGGCACTGAACCGGGCGATCGAGCTGTTCCAGGACGGCGGCGTGACCAGCGGCCGCATCCTGATTATCACTGACGAGATCCGCGACGTGGTGGCTGCCCAGCAGATTGCAAGGCAGTACCGCAATGCCTACCCGGTGTCCGTGCTGTCGGTGGGTACGCCCGAGGGTGCACCCGTCCTGTTACAGAGTGCCAATCCCTCGGCCGGCTACCTGAAAGACCGCGCCGGCAACCTGGTGATACCCGGTCTGGACGCCGGCAGCCTCCGGGATTTTGCCGGCCTGGCAGGCGGCCGTTATTCGCCCATGACCCTGACCGATGAAGACCTGGACTACCTGCTGGCAGAGCAGCCACTGATGCAGGATGAACAGTTCCGCGAACTGGAGCGTGACTTTGATGTGTGGTTCGAGGAGGGCCCCTGGCTGCTCCTGCTGTTGTTACCCCTGGCCGCACTGGCATTCAGGCGCGGCTGGGTGTGGAGCATCGCCCTGGTCTGCCTGCTGCCCACCGATGATGCCCAGGCTTTTGAATGGGCGGACCTCTGGCAGACACCCGACCAGCGCGGCTATGAGGCGCTGCAGTCCGGCGATGCGGAACGGGCAGCCGAACTTTTTGAGAATCCTGCCTGGAAAGCCACCGCCAGCTACCGCGGTGAGGACTTCGAGGCGGCAGCGAGTCACTTCGGTGACCTGGATTCCGCTGACGCCAAGTACAACCTGGGCAATGCTTTTGCAAAACAGAACCGCTTAGAGGAAGCCATCGAGGCCTACGAGCAGGCACTCGCCATGGACCCGGACAACGAGGATGCGCAGTTCAACAAGGCACTGATCGAAAAACTCCTGGAACAGCAACAGCAGCAACAACAGCAACAGGATCAGCAGCAGGACCAGGAAAACGAGGAACAGGACCAGCAGGACCAGGACCAGAACCCCCAGGATCAGGAAAACAGCGATTCCCAGGACCAGCAGGACCAGCAGCAGCCGGATGAACAGCAGTCCGAGGAAGAGCAGGAACAACAGCAGCAGGAACAGGAACAGCAAGAGCAGCAGCAGCAACAACAGCAACAAC
>JAQCAK010000383.1 GCA_027621895.1 Pseudomonadota bacterium
ATCTTCGGCAGACAAATCCTCTTTTTGGTGCGGTCTTGTCCTGCAGACCCTTGAGTCCGCTTTTGGCCATTTTCCTTTCGAAGCCCCTGATTCGGGCATCGTAGGTCTCAAGCAGTGCAGTACGGGTATCCTCCGGGACAAAGGCGTATTTCAGTGAATTGCGGGACAAGGTCTTAACCTCCTCCCAGGACAGGTTGAATTCTTTCACGGCAACGAAAAACTCATCGGTCATGGTGGAATCCCACATGCCACGATCATCAGTGGACAGTGCCACCGGAATCCCGATCCTCAGGTATTCGGGGAACGGGTGCTGACTGTAGTCATCGATGTACTCCAGCAGCAGGTTACTAATCAGGTTGATTTCCACCATGTAGGGACCATGACGCATCAGCCGCATGGTGTCGTCATCGGTGATCAGGTTCAGGCCATGGCCGATCCGATCAGCGCCGAGCAGCAGCGTGTCACGGACGTGATCGTTCGGTTCGTCTACCTCGCCCGCATGAATGGACAGCCGGACGCCACTGTACTGTTGACGAAGTTCCCGAATGGTATCCAGAAAGCGCAACGGGTAACCCTTATCATCGTCCTCACGCCCTACCATGTTGATGGCGACCCAGGGTTCATTCTCTGCGGCAAACCGATAAGCCCGCTTCAGGTGTTCCTCTGCCTGGGGCAGAAATCGCAGGATCGCAATCTGAAAGCGGTAAGTCATGCCGGTGTCACGGAACGCTTTCTCTTCCAGCCTGGACCGATAGTACGCGGCGATCTCGTCCGGTGGGATCCGGTTACCGTCAACATCAATGAAGCCCATGGGGGTCACCTGTGGCTCCAGATAAATCAGCCCTTCATCCGCATAGGCCTGGAAATTTTTAAGAATAATCTCAGCACCTATCCAGGGATTTGCGCTGATGTCTCCCAGCCGTTGCCAGTGCTTTTCAAAAAATTCATTGCGCCCCTCGAAAGGCTTGTCCAGTCGGACTCCATTGAGCCATTGCCGCTTTTGGGCCGGGGTCAGATCTTCAAGGCGGACATACTCTGCCTTTTCACAGTCACTCAGTTTCAGCCAATTGGCCTCCAGCAGATTGCCGTAATGCAGCAGATAATCATCCCAGCCAGCTTCACCCTGCTCCCGGCAATTGTTGATTCTAACCTTTGTGTAATAGCGGTAACCCTGCTCGCCCGCGGCAATCGCCAGGTCATACCACCACTCGGAGAACACTTCCCCGGACATATGATGATGCAGGTTACCGCCCTTGGGCATTTCGTAGAGCAACTGATGCAGCTGTTCATCAGTGGCCGTGGATTTCAGGTCTTCGAACCAGTCTGCCGAACCACTGAGCGGCCACAGCAGGCAACAGGCAATTAACAGATTTCTCAAGAATCTCTCTCTTTGAATGAGTCTTTTGCATCAGGGACAGATGCAGGTTGGAACAGCATTCTATAAGATCGCCCAGAACCCAACCAGAAAAACCGCCAGAGACCAGATCATGAATGATTACCCCCGGGATATGCAGGGTTACGGCGCGCAGGTACCGGTTGTCACCTGGCCCGGGAAGGCCCGTCTCGCCATCAGTTTCGTCATCAACTACGAGGAAGGTGGCGAAAACAACGTACTTCATGGCGATCGTGCGTCCGAGACGTTTCTCTCGGAAATCATTGGTGCCCAGGCCTATGAAGCCCGCCACATGAGCATGGAGAGCCTGTACGAATATGGAAGCCGGGCAGGTTTCTGGCGCCTGCATCGACTGTTTCAGCGGTTTGGCTTCCCGGTGACTGTCTACGGCGTGGCCATGGCCATGGAGCGCAACCCGGATGCCGTCGACGCCATGCTGAAAGCTGACTGGGAGATCGCCTCGCACGGCTATCGGTGGATCGACTACCAGTTCATGCCGGTGGATGAAGAACGCGAGCACATGGCAAAGGCGATCGAGATCCACGAACGTTTAACCGGCAGAAAACCCCTCGGCTGGTATACCGGTCGGGATTCCCCCAACACCCGCCAACTGGTACTGGAGTGGGACCATTTTCTTTATGACAGCGATTCCTATGCAGATGACCTGCCCTACTGGCATCAGCATGCGCGCGGCCATCACCTGGTGATCCCCTACACGCTGGATGTCAACGACATGCGATTCGCAGCGCCACAGGGATTCAACGCGGGGGATCAGTTCTTCAACTATCTGAAGGATACGTTTGATACGCTCTATGCCGAGGGCGGCACCACGCCGAAGATGATGAACGTGGGCCTGCATTGCCGGATCGTCGGCAAACCGGGCCGCACAGCAGCGCTGGCCAGGTTCCTTGAGTATGTTGCCGCGAAACCTGACGTCTGGGTCTGCCGCCGGGTCGATATCGCGCGCCACTGGCATGAACATCATGGGCCGTGAGATTTCGGTCTGCCCGGGACAAGAAATTCGAGAATAATTGCCAGCATCGCGCCCGTGGAAACCGGGAACTGCAGCACCATGATCACCTCGGATGACAGAAACGCGGCCCTGTCAATGTAGATGGACACCACATAACCGAGGACCAGCGCACCCACGACCACTGCCCAGTCCCTGGCCCCCGGATGGGACAGTTCCACGACCCGGAATCCGGAAAAGGCCACCAGCATAAACATCAGCAGGGTTGCACCGAATACCACAACCGACGGGATCACCTGAAACAACGCTGCGACCAGGGGTAAACAGCCCAGCACCACCAGCATGGCCGCAACGTAGTTGCCCACGTAGCGTGACGAAACGCCGGTCAGGCGGATCACACCATTGTTCTGGCTGAAAGTGGTATTGGGGAAGGTGCAGAAAATTGCCGCAATGAGTGAATTGAACCCGCCCGCCATGATGCCACCACGAATTCGCAGCCAGTAGTCCGGGGTGCCGGTCTCCAGTCCGGAGAGATTATTCGTCGCGGTAATATCGCCAAGGCTTTCCATGGCAGACACCAGAAAGATCGGCATGATCAGCGCCACCACCTGCCAGTCAACAGCGAGCGGATAGCGCCAGGGGACCGGCAGAAACCAGGCGTCAACGGCATCCAGGCCGGAGACATCAATCATGCCAAGCCACCAGGAAACGAGGATCCCGGCAAGCAATCCTATCGAGATGGCGCTCAGCCTGATCCAGACGTGCC
>JAQCAK010000384.1 GCA_027621895.1 Pseudomonadota bacterium
TCCACACGTTTGTTAAGGTGTCCCCCTAACTAACGGAGAAAAGTAAACTGTCCCCGAGTTGGGTAGACTGTGGGGATTGGGAGGAGCGTTAGATGATTGAGAGAATAGCTTTTGGGAAGACGGGGCATGAGAGTTCGCGGCTGATTTTCGGGGCCGCGGCACTGGGCGGCATGCGGCAGGAGAAAGCCGATGCGACTATTGAGATGGTTCGCAACGCCGGGATCAACCACTTCGATGTGGCCGCCAGCTATGGATCCGCAGAAGAAAGGCTGGCGCCCTTCCTGCAGGATCACCGTGACGAGGTTTTCCTGGCAACCAAGACCGGTGATCGCGACGGCGACGGCGCACGGCGCAGCATCGAGCGTTCGCTGGAACGCATGCAGATTGATCAGATCGACCTGATCCAGTTTCACAACCTGGCCCAGGACGCTGAGTGGGAAACGGTGATGTCAGCGGGCGGCGCCCTGGAAGCGGCGATCAAGGCGAAGGAAGAGGGTCTGGTCCGTTTCATCGGGGTCACCGGCCACGGTACGCGGATCGCCGAAATGCACCTGAAGAGCCTGGCGCGGTATGACTTTGCCTCTGTGCTCCTGCCCTACAATCACCTGATGCTGCAGGATCAGCGTTACCAGCAGGAATTCGACGAACTGTATCAACTGTGCCGGGATCGCGGGGTGGCCATGCAGACCATCAAGTCCATCGCCAGGCGTCGCTGGCGCGAGGACGACGACTCGCCAAAATTCAGCTGGTATGAGCCCTTCAGGGACGACGATGTCATTACCCGGGCTGTACATTTCGTTCTGAGCCGCGATGGCCTGTTTCTGAACACCACCAGTGACGCAACCCTGCTGCCGAAACTGTTTGCAGCAGCAGAGAGTTTCAACTCGGGTACTGCAGCGGATCTGCAGGCACAGGTTGCTGAAGACAGTAACGCCGGAGAACCCCTGTTTGTCCGCGGCGTTTCCGACGACGTCCTCATCTGAGCATCACGCGATATTGTTGATCACTCGAATGGCGGCACAGGCGGCGCCATAGCCATTGTCGATGTTCGTGACGGTCAGTCCCGGCGCGCAGCTCACGAGCAGTGACCTGAGTGCGGTTTCCCCGCCCTTGACCATGCCGTAACCCACCGACGTGGGCACCGCAATCAGCACTGCCGGTACCAGTCCCCCCAGCACCGTCGGCAGGGCCGCATCCATACCGGCCACGCAGATGATGATCTTGCAGGTGCGCAGCTCATCCAGGCGCTCCGTGATCCGCCAGAGGCCGGCCACACCCACATCATGTATCTCCAGGACCCTGTGGCCATAGAACGTCAGTGTCCGGCTGGCCTCCCGTGCGACTGGCAGGTCAGAGCTGCCACCGGTGACAATCGCCACTGACACAGAAGATCGGGAACCCGGTTCATGGGGCAGGTGGAACGCGGTCCGTGAGGTTGGATCATAGCCAAGAACGCCCGGAAACTGCTGTTCCAGCAACCGATACGCATCAGGGTCAAGCCGGGTAAACAGCATGGGCCTGCCTGCATCGATCACCGTCTGACAGATCGTCTCCAGCTGCGCCTGGCTCTTGCCGGCACAGAAGACGGCCTCAGCCAACCCCGTGCGATTTTCACGTTGAAAGTCGAGATTGACTTCCTTGATATCTTCCATCAACTGACTTCCAGGGTTTCGATCAAAAAAGCGCTGCCACGCCTGTAGGGTTCAACTCGAACCCGTGCAACCTGGCTGGCGTAGCCTGCTTCCACGAACAGCCGGCGTATCAGCTCCAGCGGTTGAGCGAACCGGGGATCGTCCATATCCAGTGCCGAGGGCGTATCAACCTGCAGGGTCACCTCACCCGGCAATATCCGGCAACGCACACCCTGAACATCCGACATGACCCTGGAAAGATGCCTCATCACCAGCTGTTCCGCCTCGTTCACCAATGGCAACAGCGTTGCATCTATTGCAATACCTGTCTGCACCCGGCTGGACAGACAGGGCGATGCGGGCAGGTCCTTGAGGTCATCCAGCCCCATCTCGGCAGCGATCTCACGCAGCTCCGCCTTGCTGATACCCACTTCCACGTAGGGATGGCACACCTGGTTCTCTGCTGCCGCCTGTAATCCCGGTCGGTAGTCAGCCAGGTCGTCCGTATTGGTACCGGAACCTACCCGGAGAGGGGTATGCGCTGTCACGGTTTCATACAGGTTGGTTTTGCAGAAATAGCAGCGATTCGCCGGATTCGCCAGGTAGTTTTCATCCTGCATTTCCCCGGCATCAATCAGGGTCAGGTTCCAGCCTTCCCGGGCCGCGTATTCCCTGACCCGTTCAGTCGCCTGGCTGGGCACCGCGGGCGACAACGCATGAAACACCTGGGTTTCAGGCTGGATTCGATGGGCAACAACGGCCAGGGTCATGCTGTCGACACCACCACTGACGGCAATCGCCATGGGCTCACGGGCCTCAAACCAGGCCTGCAATGCCGACAGTCGACTGAAACCGGTTGTGCTCACTGCAACTGCTCCAGCGCCAGGGATTCTGCGGCCATCCGGGTCTGGCGTTCATCCGCCGGCGACAGACCTGCAGCGACAATGTCGTCCATTTCAACCTTGGCTGTCGCACCACCCGGCCGATGTGCCACCTTGACCCGGTAAGGCCGTTCATTCACGTGCACCAGGACTTCCTCGCGCCGCAGTACGGCCCGGTCCAGTTGCTCTTTCCTGACCCCCAGCGTTGTCGTCAGCTCGAAACAACGGGACGTCAAGCGATCAGTCGCCCCGGGGTCAACCAGCAGGTTGATGGTCACACCCAGCCGGCCTTTTTTGCCAAACCAGTTTTGCTGGGAAATGTCTCTGACCCCTTCTTCCGGCAGCACCAGGTCCATGGCCCGGGCGATGCTTTCCGGTGGCTGGTCATCCAGGTCAAAAGACAACCGGGTCACCTGGTCCGTATCCCAGGGCTGTTCCGCGGCGATCGATTCATAGACTATGATCCTGGCGACATTGGAAAAACCTGGAAACTTTTTGGTACCGAACCCATAGCCGCTGCGCAGCAGACGATGCCCGCCGGGCACACGCACCACGGGTGCGAGATGTTTCAGTATCGCAGCGCCGGTGGGGGTCACACGCTCGCCGTCGACA
>JAQCAK010000385.1 GCA_027621895.1 Pseudomonadota bacterium
TCATTCATTGCCTTGACATCGCCGCCAGAGCAGAAGCCCCTCCCTTCTCCGGTAATGATGATGACCCGAACATCGTCGCTGTCATCCGAGGTGGTAATGGCATCCAGCAATTCGTGGCGCATAGTCGGCGTCAGGGCATTGAGTGTTTCAGGGCGATTCAGTCGGATAACAGCGACGCGATCTTTAATCTCATAAAGGATGTGATCGTAGGGCAAGGGTTTCTCCGGGAAGTCATAGTCGGGAAAACATGATAGCCCCTTATCGGGGTTTGCAGCTACCCGACCTGGGATATGGACGTCACTGTTGCAGCGTGGCCAGTGCACCGTAGCTATGATTTAATGGTCAAAAAGAAGGAGTCGATAATGGCGGTACTAAACCGGGGTGGCGTGGATCTTTACTACGAGGTGCACGGGCAGGGACCCGCTCTGCTGCTGACACATGGTTATTCCGCGACTTCCCAGATGTGGAGGTCGCAAATTGATGCCTTATCGAAGCATCACACATTGATTCTCTGGGACATGCGCGGTCATGGACTCAGTGATTCCCCCAGGGATGATGCTGCCTATAGTGAGTCGCTCACGACAGGGGATATGGCGGCGCTGCTGCAGCACCTGAATTTTGAATCGGCAATTATTGGTGGTCTGTCTCTGGGTGGTTATATGTCCCTTGCTTTCTATGCTGACTATCCGAAGATGGTAGATGGCCTGCTGATTATCGATACCGGCCCCGGGTTCAAGAATGACGCTGCACGCGAAGCCTGGAACCGGACTGCCATTGCACGGGCCGAGGCAATCGATGAGGGGGGAGCCTCTGCGCTGGAAGGAAGATCTGCAGAGCAGGCCTCAGCCGAACACAGGGACATCACAGGGCTGGTTTATGCCGCCCGCAATATGCTGACCCAGTACACACCTCGTGTGATCCAATCCCTGCCCGCCATAGATGTGCCAACGGTGGTGTTGGTTGGTGCTGATGATGAACCATTTCTGGCGGCGACGGACTATATGGCACTCAAGATTCCCGGCGTAGAGAAAGTGATTATTGCCGAGGCCGGCCATGCCTCGAATATCGATCAGCCCCTGGCGTTCAACGAGGCCATACTGGGATTTCTCTCCCGTCATCATCTATAGCAAGCAGGCCACTGAGTATGCAGACAGAGTTTTCAGACGATCAGGAACAGTTTCGTGAAGTGGTATCGCGCTTCCTTCAGGATAAATCACAGCCAACAGCAGTGCGGGCGCAAATGACCACTGAAGCAGGTTATGACCCTGGGGTCTGGCGTCTGCTGACCGAGGAAGTTGGGCTTGCTGGTACTCATATTCCTGAAGCCTACGGTGGATTTGGTTTCGGTGCAGTCGAGCTTGGCATCGTCGCTGAAGAGATGGGCCGGCACCTTTACTGTGGCCCCTTCTTCGCCTCTTCAGTGATGGCAGGTTTTGCGCTTTTGGATGGGGCGGATGAGCGTCACAAGGAACGTCTTCTGCCGGGTATTGCCGCCGGTACGACAATCGCCGCGCTGGTGCTCGACAGTCTTGATTCACCGCTGCGTGTTGGTGCGTCGGTCTCGGCCAGCGAAGGGTTGCTCTCCGGTACAGCGCCTCTCGTGCTGGATGCCCACAATGCTGACCTGCTCATTGTCGTTGCCTCGACTCCTGAGGGTCTTGGGCTGTACGCCATCTCTGCGAAGTCCGCAGGAGTGACAGTCACACCGATTGAGTCGGTGGATATGACCCGCAAACTCACGCGGGTTGGATTCGATCAGGCGCAGGCAGAAGCAATCGGTTTCCTTTCTGCCGAGTCACTGGAACAACTCTGGGATCAGATCTGTGTTGCGCTGGCCCACGAAATGATCGGTGGCGCACAACGACTGCTGGAGTCGACCATTGAATACACAGCAATGCGCTATCAGTTTGGGCGACCCATTGGTTCATTCCAGAGTTTGAAACATCGCTGTGCTGACCTTTTGATGGAAGTGGAAATCGCCAAGGCAGCAACTCATCACGCAGCCCGCTGCCTGGATGCATTAGCCGGTGAACCCTATGCCGCCAGCATGGCCAAGGCGCTTGCAGCAGATACCTATATGAATGCCGCCAGGGAAGCCATTCAGATGCGTGGTGGGATTGGTTTTACCTGGGAAGAAGACACCCAGCTCTGGTACAAGCGGGCGAAGAGTTCTGAAGTCTTTATGGGTACGCCGAGTATTCATCGGGAACGAATGATATCGATCATGGAGTTGCAGGAATGAGTGGTGAAGATACAGAGCAGAGTCTGGTATCGGCTGATGAAATCAGGCGCGAAGTCGGTGCCTGGCTGGATGAGAACTGGGACCCCGACAGATCCCTGATTGAGTGGCGCAATATCCTGGTTGATGGCGGCTGGGCGGCCCCTGGCTGGCCGGTGGAACATCATGGCCGTGGTTTCAACCGGGAGCAGGTTGCTGTTGTCTCGGCAGAATTTCAGGCCAGGGGTGCTGTTGGCGCTGCCCAGGCCGGGCCAAGACGCCTGGCATCGGAGACGATTCTGGCCATGGGTAATGACGATCAGAAACGAAGGTACCTCAGGCCGATTCTGACCGGTGAGCATGCCTGGTGTCAGTTGTTCAGTGAGCCCGGTAGCGGATCTGATCTGGCTGGACTGTCGACCAGAGCCGAACTCATTGATGGCAGGTGGATCATCAACGGTCAGAAAGTCTGGAACACCAGTGCCCATCACGCCGATTACGGCATTCTGGTCGCCAGATCTGACTGGGATGTGCCCAAGCATCAGGGAATCAGTTACTTCCTCATCAACATGCGTCAACCGGGTGTTGAAGTACGGCCCCTGAAACAAATGAACGGGCATGCCTCTTTCAATGAGGTATTCCTGACTGATGCGATTGTTTCCGCTGAGGATCTGGTTGGGGGTGAGGGCAATGGCTGGGCTGTCGCGACAACGACACTGTCTTATGAACGCAGGGGCGCGGCACCCAGCGCCTGGTCAGGGAGCCAATCGGAAATACCCAGAGTCGGGCGGGTTTATGAAGAATACGAAGAAGAACTCAGGATCGCCAACGAACCTTATACCTGGTATCCGCAGCGTCAGGGTCGAGTCGACCTGGTCATGACCCG
>JAQCAK010000386.1 GCA_027621895.1 Pseudomonadota bacterium
GTCTCGGCGCCAGGTCACAACCGTTCGTAATAATAATAGTGAGGTTGTTATGCAAATCGTGGTTCCTGCGGAAACGTGGGCTAACGAGCGCCGCGTCGCACTGATTCCTGACTCTGTGAAGAAGCTCACAAAAGCAGGCCTGTCGGTGACCGTCGAAGCGGGGCTTGGAGAGCACTCGGGTTTCAGCGACTTAGACTACCAGGAAGCGGGCGCGACAGTGTCCAGCGACCGATCCGCCATGCTTTCCAGCGGGGACATCGTACTTCGGGTGCGCAAACCCTCGATCGACGAGGTCAACCTGCTGAAGTCCGGTGCCATTCATATCAGCTACCTGGACCCGTACAACGAAAACGAACTGGTGGACGCCATGGCCGGCAAGGGCGTCACCGCCATCAGTATGGAAATGATTCCGCGTACGACTCGTGCCCAGAAGATGGACGCGCTGAGTTCCCAGGCAAACCTCGCCGGCTACGTGATGGTGCTGCTCGCCGCCCAGCAGCTGGATCGCATCCTGCCCATGATGATGACGCCAGCTGGTACGCTGAGTCCCGCCAAGGTTTTTGTCATCGGTGCCGGTGTTGCCGGCCTGCAGGCCATCGCCACAGCCAAGCGACTGGGTGCCCGGGTTGATGCCTTCGACACCCGCCCGGTTGTTGCCGAGCAGGTACATTCCCTTGGCGCCAAATTCGTTGAAATCGATCTCGGTGAAACCGGCCAGACCAAGGACGGGTATGCCAAGGAACTGACTCCGGAACAGCTCGAGATGCAGCGACAGGGCATGAAAGATGTGATCAGCCAGTCTGACATCGTGATTACCACGGCCCAGGTGTTCGGCCGCCCCGCCCCGCGGATCGTGACAGCCGATATGGTCGCGGCCATGAAACCGGGTGGCGTGATCGTCGATATGGCCGTTGAAAGCGGTGGTAATGTCGAGGGTTCAGTCCCGGACCAGACCGTTAAAGTGGGCGGCGTTTCCATTATTGGTGTCTCCAACCTGCCCTCCCAGGTTTCGAGTGATGCCAGCCAGATGTATTCGTCCAACCTGTTTAACCTGGTTTCCGAGTACTGGGACGAGGAAGGCAAGCAGTTCGACCTGAACCTGGAGGACGACATCCTGAAAGGCTGTGTCATCACACATGGTGGCGCTATCGTCAATGAAACCATAAAGAACATGAGGGAGGGCTGAAGTGGAAGTTGTATTCCTTACTTTTATTCTCGTACTGTCGATTTTTCTCGGCTTCGAGCTGATTTCCAAGGTGCCGGCTACCCTGCACACGCCACTGATGTCAGGGGCCAATGCAATTTCCGGTATTACCCTGGCGGGTGCTTTTCTGACCGCAGGCACATTCGACAGCGATCTGCAGACCTGGATCGGCACAACCGCTGTCATGTTCGCAACCATTAACGTGGTCGGTGGTTATATGGTCACAGACCGCATGCTCGGCATGTTCAAAAGCAAGAGCGGAGGTAAGAAGTCATGAATATTGAACTGATTGCCAATTTCGCTTACATCCTCTCGGCGGCACTGTTCGTCTTTGGCCTGAAGATGCTGGGGTCACCCGCAACTGCCCGCCGCGGTAACCTGCTGTCATCCCTGGGTATGTTGATAGCCCTGATTGCCGGTCTCACCGCTGAAGGCATCCTGGGCTACGAGTTCATCATTGGCGGCCTGGTCATGGGCACCCTGATCGGTGCACTGGCTGCAAGGCTGGTTGCCATGACCGCGATGCCCGAGATGGTTGCGCTGTTCAACGGCTCCGGTGGCGCGGCTTCCCTGCTGGTAGGCTGGGCGACCCTGTATCACGGTGACGTCAGTACCTTCACCGCTGTCACGATTCTGCTCGCCATTCTCATCGGCGGCCTGACGTTTACCGGCAGCCTGATTGCGTACGGCAAGCTCAGCGAGAAAATCAACAGTGCGGCCCTGGTATTTCCCGGACAGCGTATCGTCAACAGCCTGATCCTGGTCGGCATCCTGGCCTGCGGATACCTGTTCGCCATGGATCCGTCTCCGGAGTCACAGTGGCTGTATGCCATGCTGGCACTGGCACTGATCCTGGGCGTCATGGCGGTCATACCGATTGGTGGTGCTGACATGCCCGTGGTGATCTCACTGCTGAACAGCTACTCCGGTATCGCTGCCTGTGCTGCCGGTTTCGCCATCAACAACAACATCCTGATCGTTGCGGGTTCCCTGGTGGGCGCCTCCGGTATCATCCTGACCAACATCATGTGCAAGGCGATGAACCGTTCGCTGACCAATGTGCTGTTCAGTGGCTTCGGTGCGGTCAAGCAAGGCAAGGCCATCGAGGGAGAGGTCAAGCCTATCTCCATCGAAGACGCTTACTACCTGCTTGAAGCCGCCAGCAACGTCTGCTTTGTGCCCGGCTACGGCATGGCTGTGGCCCAGGCCCAGCACGTGGTCAAGGAACTGGGCTCGATTCTTGAAGCCAATGGCTGCGAGGTCAGCTACGCCATTCACCCGGTTGCAGGCCGTATGCCAGGACACATGAACGTCCTGCTGGCAGAGGCCGACGTCCCTTACGAGCAACTGGTCGAAATGGACGACATCAATCCGAGAATCGAAAACGTGGATGTGGCGATTGTGATCGGCGCCAACGACGTCGTGAATCCCAGTGCACGGGAAGATCCGGACAGCCCGATCTACGGCATGCCGATTATCAATGTGGACAAGGCGCGGACCGTATTCGTTCTGAAGCGATCCATGGCTTCCGGCTTCTCCGGCGTTGATAACCCATTGTTCTTCGGCGAGAACACCCGGATGCTGTTCGGCGACGCCAAGGAATCTATCTCCGGCGTCATCGGCGAGTTCGGCTAGAACTCACCCTGGGGCCGGCTACCAGCAGGTGGCCGGCTCTTTATTTACTGAAGATTATCAATTCTCTCCCGATGCTGGTCGAGATTAACCATCAGCAGCAGTAGTGCAGCGACCAGCGCCGACAGCCCCATGACCAGGAACACCTCAGGCGTCTCCAGCCACGGCGAAGCCTGGCCGTATATCCAGGCCCCGATCGAGCGCGCAAGATTGGCCCAGGCCATATAAATGGCAAACTGGGTCGCCGACACCCGATCCCAGCAGAT
>JAQCAK010000387.1 GCA_027621895.1 Pseudomonadota bacterium
TTCGAGACTGTCGTACGCAAGCGCTCGGCCGAGAAGGGTTTCTCAAGAAAGTCATCAGCGCCGCCCTGCATCGCAGCCACGGCGTTTTCTACAGAACCATCGGACGTCATCACAATGATCGGGAGTGTCCGGCCCTGCTCCCGCAGTTCAGCAAGAAAATCCAGCCCGGAACCATCCGGGAGCTGAATATCCAGAATCAGGGCATCAGGTTGAGCCGTTTCAAGCAGGGACCTCGCCGCAGCCAGATCGTCTGCGGTAGAAACGACGTATGCCGTTTTCAGGAACTCCGTACACGCCAGCGCGAGCGGCGCAGAGTCTTCAATTATCAAAACGCTTTCGATGATTCCTTCTCCCTGTCATCAGCGCTGACCATCATATGAATCTATGGGGTCAGAGCCAAGTGCCAGAGTGGACTGACACCGCATCACAATCTTCAGCTTAACGTTTTCACCGCGATTTAGCCGCCGTTTGCTTCCGGGCTCGAATGCCGGGTTTCCGCGGCCGTGATTTACCGCGCCATTTGGCAGGCGGTTTTCCGAGACCTTTCAAAGCAACAGGTATCACCTGCACACTGTCCGCACAGAGCCGGGTCAGGTTCTGGACCAGTGGCTCCATGAGTGAGGCGTAGGTGGCTTGCCTGTCTGCAATGGCAGCCAGCGTGGATTCCCACCGCGCGGTCATGTCTGGCAACGTGGTTTCTTCAGGTAGCGCCTCAATCAACGCGCGACCGATCTGTGTTGACTCAATATGCTTTCCCGACCGTGCCAGGAATTTCCGGCGAAACAGCAGCTCGATGATACCGGCGCGGGTCGCCTCTGTGCCCAGGCCATCAGTTTCCTTGAGGACCTTGCGCAGTTCGGCATCTTTCACGTGCGCGGCAATGCCCGTCATCGCCGTCAAGAGGCTCGCATCGTTGAATCGTGCCGGGGGTGTGGTGTGTTTTTCGAGAACCCTGGCCTGCAGCGAATGCAGCCGGTCGCCCTGTTGCAGTGTTGGAACACGCTGCGATTCAGTTGACTCGCTGGCGTCCGCGACTTTTCGATCCGTCGTCTCGAACAGGGTTTTCCAGCCCGTCTCAACAACCTCGCGCGCCGTCGCAACAAACAGGCCACCTTTGATGTCGACCTCAACACGGGTTTCCGCATAACGGTGGTCACCCAGAAACTGGGCGATATAGTTTCGAGCGACCAGAGAATAGACCCGGGCCTCATCAGCACTCAATTTTGCACCCTTTTTTGTGGTTGGAATGATCGCATGGTGCGCACCAACCTTGCTGCCATTCCATGCCCTGGTGCGACGTTTCAAATCGAGCGCCGCGGCGGCGTTAATGAGTGCTTCCGTGCCAGGGTTGCTGCGGATGGCGGCAATGACAGCAGCGGCCTCACCAAAGTGCTCGTTCGGCAGATAGCGGTTGTCAGACCTTGGATAGGTGATGACCTTGTGGCGTTCGTACAGCGCCTGCGCGATATCGAGCACCCGCTGCGCGGGCATGCGATATCGCTTCGCGGCATCAATCTGCAGACTGGACAGGCTGTGTGGCAACGGCGGCGAACTTTTCCGCTGCTTGCGTTCAATCGCTTTCACTGTCGCCGGTTGATGACTCACCCTGCCGGCCACATTCTCTGCTAACGACTTTGATAGGTTGCGACCTTCCTCATCGAGAAACCGCGCGCAACTTTCCCCAGGCTTCCAGCGCGCCTGGAAAGCTTCCGGTGGCACACTCTCTGTTTCAAGATGGGCCCATACCTCGTAGAAAGGTTTGCTGACAAATTGTTCGATCTCGCGGTCCCTGCGAACCACAAGACCGAGAATCGGGGTTTGGACCCGCCCGACGGAGAGCACACCCGCGTAATCGACCTTCCTGCCCTGCAAGGTATAGGCGCGCGTCAGGTTGATGCCATAAAGCCAGTCTGCACGAGAGCGGGCGAGAGCCGAAGTTGAAAGCGCCGCAAACTCCCTGTTGGGACGCAGGTCCGCAAGCGCCTTGCGAACAGCCGCGGTGTTCAGGTCATTGATCAATAAGCGCTGCACAGCAAGTGGGTTGATCCCCAGATAGTGCAGCACCTCATCAACCAGCAGTTGTCCTTCCCGATCCGGGTCACCAGCGTGCACAATCGCATCGGCCTTGCCAATCAGTCGACGCAGCACGCCTAGCTGCGCCGCCGTGTTTTTCTTCTCCGCCAGCTGCCACTTCTCGGGCACGATCGGCAGGTGTTCATGCTGCCATTTTCTGAAAGCCGGATCATAGGCATCGGGCTCCGCCTGCTCCAGCAGGTGGCCAATGCACCAGGTCACGATGTCTCCGCCGCCCGTCGTGATGTAACCCTTGTGCTGCCTGTGCGAGCCAGGAAGGGCATCGGCGATGGCGCGACCGAGACTGGGCTTTTCTGCGATATAGAGTGACATGCTGCTGGAGTTTAGCGCCTTACTGGTTATATATACAGTAATCGTGCCGGCGGAATTTACGCTATTGCGTTTTCCACCGGTATCGCGCATATCGACATCATTCTGTGCAGAACGAGGATTTCAGGCAGCAGCAGGCTCCTGGTGAGTACTCGAGGAAATGCGTTCGTCATCCACATCGCACCAGTGTTACTTTAGGACTTCTCACGATCATCCAGACAATAACAACAGAAAGAGGAATCACCATGCCAAGACTCGAAGGAAAGTCAGTACTGATCACCGGTGGCAGCTCGGGGCTTGGCGCCGCAGCAGCACTGCTGATGGCGCAGGAAGGAGCGCGGGTGGCAATTGCCGCCCGCCGCGAGGCCGAGAGCCGGCAGATCGTGGACGCAATTCAGGCCAACGGTGGTGAAGCCATGTTCATTCGCGCTGACGTCTGCGACAAGGCAGACGTCGAAGAGATGATCTCCCGGGTTGTCAGCAGCTACGGTCGACTGGATTGTGCGGTTAACAATGCCGGGTTGTCTTACCCCTTCGTTGCCACGGCTGATATTGAGGAAGAGGACTGGAGCAGTGTCATTGACGTCAATCTCACCGGTGTCTGGCGCTGCATGAAATATGAAATCAGGGCCATGCTGGAAACCGGTGGCGGTTCCATTGTGAACATTTCCTCGATCTTCGGACTCAAGCC
>JAQCAK010000388.1 GCA_027621895.1 Pseudomonadota bacterium
TGACTGGCTGGACAATGTATTTATCAGGCCCTGCTATTTTGAAACCACTTTCCACAAGCACCAGGGACAGATGAGTGCCGGCCTGCAGTTCCATACCGGCTATCCGGGCTATCACCACGACGGATTCAAACCTTATCGCCTGGTCGCCGGCCTGCTGAAAAGCCTGCGCCTGCTGCTGCCGGAGTATGAACTGTGGCGCTATCACGAGTACGAGTATGAACTTGACCGGGTGCCTATCGATGTCATCAATGGCGGTCCGGCCCTGCGGGACTGGGTTGACGGCAATGAAGGTTTTGAGGCCATGTCCGCACGCCTTGAAGAGGCGGAGCAGCGGTGGCGAGAGGCCAGGCAGGCCAGCCTGATTTACCAGCCCTGAGTGTGACCTCATGCCTGGCCCTCGCGCCACGAAGTCCATATTGGCCCGCCGGCGCAATGGCCTGCTAGAATGCGCGGCTTTCAAAAACGGATATCAGCGCCCATGACCACCGCCAACCAGAATGCCTACAAGATCGCCGTCCTGTCAGGAGATGCCATCGGCCCCGAAATCATGAAACAGGCGGTGCGGGTTTTCGATGTCATCCAGGCACATTGCGATGTCGCCTTCGAACTGAACTATGCACCCTTTGGTGCCCATGCCTACTTTGAAGAAGGCAAGGCGTTTCCCGAGGCCACCAAGGCGGTCTGCGATGACGCGGATGCAATCCTGAAGGGCCCCGTGGGACTGTCTCACGAGGAGTCCAGGAAAATTCCCGTGGAAGAGCAGGCAGAGCGCGGCGCCATTCTGCCCCTGCGCGCCCGCTACAACACCTTTGCCAATTTTCGCCCCATTTACCTCAGCGCGGATATGGCCCACTTCTCTCCCCTGAAACCGGAGATCATCAAGGATGGCATCGACATCCTGCTGATTCGTGAACTGGTGGGCGGACTGTATTTTGGTGAAAAAGAACGAGGTACCAACGGGGCTGGCAAACGCTACGTCAAAGAGGTCCTGGAATATGACGAGGACCAGATCCGGCAAGTGCTCGTGGTGGCGTTCGAACAGGCCATGCAGCGCAAGAAGCGTCTGCACAACATTCACAAGAGCAATGTGCTCATGTCCAGCGTGTTCTGGAACGAAATACTCGAAGAAGTCCGGGTAGACTATCCCGAGGTCGAGGTCATCCACCTGCTGGTGGATGCGGCCGCCACCGCGCTGTGCCTGAACCCGGGGCAGTTCGACGTGATGGTCATGGAAAACATGTTTGGCGACATTCTCAGCGACCAGGGTGGCGGTATCCTGGGCTCACTGGGCCTGATGCCGTCAGCCTGCATGGGCCCTGAAAAATCCTACTATGAACCGTCGCACGGTTCGGCACCGGATATTGCCGGCAGGAATATTGCGAACCCCTATTCGATGATCGGGTCTGTCGCGATGATGCTGGAAATGAGCTTCGGCATGAAGCGGGAATCAGCCCTGGTGTGGGATGCGATGAAGAGTGTCTTCGAGGCCGGCTATTCCACCGCGGACCTGTCGAGGTCCAGCGATGGGATTGAACTGGTATCAACCGACCGGTTCGGGGACCTGGTCATGGAGAAGCTGGATCAGCTCCTTCGTCAGAGCTGACCGATAGTGTCGTAGATACTGAAGACCATGACCCAGACTGACAGCCAGCCCCAGCCGATAAAGGCCCACATGATCAATGGCTGCTCAAACAGGTCGCCAAGTATGTTGACGATCGAATCGACAACGAAGAATTTCAGTACTGCTTTTATCCAGTCGACTACAAACATGATTTAACCCAGGTGAAAAACGGGCGCTATTCTAGCCTCGATCGGCGCTCATTTAAACTCCGGTCTGCTGCGCTCGTAAGCCTTGAAACTCTCGATTTCAGCGGCCAGCTTGTCGTAGATCGCGCGCACGTCGATTTTTTCCTCGAACTGCACCCGTTTCGAGAACAGAGTCACCGGGAACACGAAGTTGTCCGTGTCTTTCCAGCGCAGGGCCTTGCTGTCGCCCAGTGAATCCTCATAGCTCACCCAGTGCAGGCCGAAGTCGTGGACCAGCATATCGCCGAACACGACTCCCAGGCTCTGCCAGTCTCGGATCTCTGCCGGCGGGATCACTTTTTCATCCACCAGCCGCTGCAGCACCCTGATGGTTGAACCGTCGTCCCGAAGCGAGAGGACCCCCAGTCTTCTGGCAATCAGGTCCTTGATCTCTCGCCGCTGTGTATCCAGCACGTAGCGCTGGCCAATGGAAAGCTCGGTAATGGAAACATCGCTGCGATCCACCACGAACTGGTACTGCTCCAGCTCTTCCTGGGTGAGCTCTGGCAGACCGGAAGCATCCTCGGCCATGACCGGTGAGGCCATCACCAGGCACAGGCCCAACAGGCAACATTTATTCACAATTCATTCTCCGTGCTTCGGGCGTTTCGCCCGTGCTGATTTAGACATGCGGAAGGCGGGATAGTTTAAGGTAAAATACCGCGATACCTAACGGAGTGGTGCTCTGAACCCCGAACTCATCGAAAAGATCCATGCCGCGAAGGGGCTGTTTGCCCTGGCTGTGACCGGTGGAGGGTCAAGCGCCATAGCCAGTCTGTTCAGCGTGCCGGGCGCCTCCCGTACGGTGATCGAGGCCATTGTGCCTTACCATGCCGCATCACTCAGGGACTACCTGCGCAGTGATGACGCGGGCTGCACGCCTGCCACCGCGCGCGCCATGGCCATGACGGCTTACCAGCGCGCCTGCCGATTTGCTGATCTGACGCCGGTTTTCGGGCTGGGCTGCACCGCCGCCATCGCAACCGACCGGGAGCGTCGCGGCAGCGATCGCTGTCATCTGAGCGTCCAGTCCGCGGAGCGCACCCTGGCCCTGGATATCAGTTTGACAAAATCTGCTGATCGGGATGCGCAGGAAACCCTCTGTGCCGATGCACTGCTCTGGCTGATGTCGTGGTCACTGGGATTGACCCGTGAAGCCTTCGAGATGCCGGTGGATGCTGGTGAGGCCCGGTTCACCGAGGTCGCCGCACCCGCTGCCTGGGTGGACCTGCTCGCGGGCCGATCACGCCAGACCCACACACCGGCCACGGGTTTGATT
>JAQCAK010000389.1 GCA_027621895.1 Pseudomonadota bacterium
GATAGATCATGCCGCAGCCCGCCGTGGATATTTCACCCAGGAAGCGGCCGCTCTTCAGGTCGGCGACGGACACCGATACCGCCGGGGTAATATTCATGACCAGCATCAGGCTGCTGTCACCGGATTTCAGGACGCCGGAATAGTGTCGCAGCGGCGATCCGGAAGCATGTTTTGGGGGTATTTCGATCTCGGCGACCGGCGCCAGTGTTGCGATGTCATAGCTGGTAATCACGTCAGTCCGGGTGCCCCGGGTATGCCGGCTGAAGTAGTTCTCGGCGACGTGAATACGACCCTGCTCACGATCAACCTCGACCGCATTGGCACCGATGCCGAGGGACAGCATGCCCAGTATCTGCTGGCGGTCTGCATCGAACACCAGGGTGCGATCACTGAATGTGTTGACCAGCAGTCCATTCGCCGGCAGGGTATCAAGCGTGATCTGCCCGTAGCGCTCCGCTGGAATTTCAGCGTTGGCCACGGCAGCAGTCAGGATCAGCAGCAGGAAACAGATTCGAGTCATAGCGGGATAGTGTCGCGGAGCGGCGAGCCAGAGTAAAGAGGGTTTATCTGCCGTCCAGGACTACCGGAAGTCACGGGATCTCAAAGAGAAATGTTCCAGGTAGTGGCTGAGATCCTCCACGTGCCCGGCAATGAGGTGAATCACAGGGCCCTGTCTTTCCAGTACGCCCTTGATCTTCAGGAGCCTGCCCTGGACCACTGCCGAGCGATAGGTTTCCAGTATCCGGGTCCAGATCACCACGTTGGTATTGCCGGTTTCGTCTTCTAGTGTCAGGAACAGCACGCCGGCAGCAGAGGATGGGCGCTGCCGGCCGGTGACAATACCGGCTACCTGCACGAATCGACCATGAGGAACCTTTTCCAGTTCGCTGGCCGTCCTGCAGCGTGCGAAAGGTGTGTCCGGTTCTTCACGCAACAGGGTCATGGGATGCCTGCCCAGTGTCAGGCCAAGACTGGTGTAGTCCGCGCGCAGGTTATCCGCCTCAAGCGGCGCTGGCAGCTGTACCGGTGTTTCGTAGTGGCCGCGTGATTCAGCAACGTCAGCGATCAGCGGCGAATCCGGCAACAGTCCGCTGGTCTGCCAGTGAGTCTGGTAGCGGTGTCCGGCGATGGTCTTGAAGGCCCCGCCTTCTGTCAGCCTCGCCAGGTCGCCCTTGTCCAGGCTGGCACGCCTGGCGATATCTTCAACGCTGCGGATGTCGGCAGAGGCCCGGGCATCCATGATCCGCCGGGCGGTATCTTCCCTGAGTCCCTTGATACGCTGCAGGCCCAGGCGGACAGCCGGCTGCCGTGATGCTATCTCGCCCCGGTACAGGGGTGTTTCAAGGCTCGACTCCCAGTTGCTGAACAGGACGTCTGCCGGGCGCACCTCGATGTCATGGCGGCGGGCGTCCTGCACGAGCTGCGAGGGAGAATAGAACCCCATGGGCTGGCTGTTCAGCAGCCCGCAATAGAAGGCTGCCGGTTCATGACGCTTGATCCAGGCGGACACGTAAACCAGCAGGGCAAAACTGGCAGCATGGGATTCGGGGAAGCCATAGTCACCGAATCCCTTGATCTGCTCGAAGATCCGCTCGGCGAAATCCCGGTCGTGGCCACGGGCCAGCATGCCGTCAACCAGTTTCTGCTGGAAGCTGTCCAGGCCACCCCTGCGCTTCCAGGCGGCCATGGCCCGGCGTAACTGATCGGCCTCGCCGGGTGTGAATCCGGCGGCGACCACGGCCAGCTTGATAACCTGTTCCTGGAAGATCGGAACCCCCAGGGTGCGCTCTAGCACCCCCTTAACATCATCGTTGGCGTAGGTGACCTGTTCATCGCCATTGCGGCGTTTCAGGTAGGGATGGACCATCTTTCCCTGTATCGGGCCGGGCCTGACGATGGCAACCTCAATCACCAGGTCGTAAAAGTTCGCCGGTTTCAGGCGAGGCAGCATGGCAATCTGGGCCCGTGATTCCACCTGGAAAACCCCCACGCTGTCGCCTTTCTGCAGCATCTGGTAGGTCAGCGGATCTTCCGGGGGGATATCTGCCATGGACATGTCAGATGCACGATAGGCATTGATCATGTCGAGACTTTTGCGAATAGAGGTCAGCATGCCCAGGGCCAGGATATCCACCTTCAGCAGACCCAGGGCTTCCAGGTCATCCTTGTCCCACTGGATGATGGTCCTGTATGCCATGGCAGCGTTTTCCACGGGCACCAGCTGGGAAAGCGGGCCGCTGGAAATAATGAATCCGCCCACATGCTGGGACAGGTGGCGGGGGAAGCCGAGGATGGCGTTCACGTGCAGAAGAAACTGGTCGATGACCGGGCTGCGAGGGTTGATGCCTGCCTCTTCGAAACGTGCCTGCAGCTGCTCACGCCTGTCCCACCAGGACAGTGACCTGGACAGCTGGTCCACCAGCTGCAGGTCAAGCCCCAGCGCCTTGCCCACATCCCTGATGGCGCTTTTCGGCCGGTAGGTCACAACTGTGGCCGCCAGAGCTGCCCGATGCCTGCCGTACTTCTTGTAAATATACTGGATGACTTCCTCGCGCCGCTCGTGTTCGAAGTCAACGTCAATATCCGGGGGTTCATTACGTTCTTTGGAAATAAATCGCTCGAACAGCAGGCTGATGCGTGCCGGGTCAACCTCGGTGATATTAAGGCAATAGCAGACGGCGCTGTTGGCTGCGGAACCCCGTCCCTGGCAGAGGATGCCCTGGTCCCGGGCGAACTGGACGATATCGAATACCGTCAGGAAATAGTACTCGTAGCGCATTTCCGCAATCAGGCGCAGCTCTTTCTCGATCAGTTCCCTGACATGGGCAGGTTCTCCTGACGGCCAGCGGTTCCTGGCGCCACTCTCGGTCAACTGCCGCAGGTAACGGGTTGCTGTCATCCCCGGCGGTACCAGTTCCTCCGGGTATTCATAGCGCAGTTCATCCAGGGAAAAATGGCAGCGATCAGCAATATCGCAGCTGGCCTCAAGCAGGGCAGGGGGATAAAGCTGCTCGATCAGCGATATCGGTCGCAGGTGCTTTTCCCGGTTGGCATGCAGCAGACGCCCGGCCAGCTGTACAG
>JAQCAK010000390.1 GCA_027621895.1 Pseudomonadota bacterium
CCATCATCAACCAGCTCGAAACCCTCCAGCAGCAGCGCCGTGGCAGGCGCCGGCACCGGCAGCTTTCCATGAGCCGTATTCACCCAGCCACGCCCTGCCGGAACCGCGGAAACGCTCCAGGAGCTGGCGCCGCTCCGGGCGATCAGGTGAGCGGCCAGCACCACATCAGCGATGGAATCCCAGGCACCCACCTCATGAAAAGCAATATCTTCAACCGGCTTGCCATGGATATGCGCCTCCGCGTCAGCGATCAACTGGAAGATTCCCAGCGCACCAGCCCGGGTCTCGGTATCCAGAGCTGATTCTTCCAGGATCCGCCGAATCTCGCTGAAGTGCCGGTGATGGTGACCCTGTTCTCTGGCTGAAACGCTGAAGCGCGTGCCGGTCAGGGTGCCGTCGTCGTGAGATGAGCAGCCGAGCTCAACCAGATCCGGAAAACCGGCGGCTTCAATGACCGCTTCCAGATCCCCATCAAGCGCCGGGAAGGTGTCCAGCATGGCGCCGATGAACATATCACCGGACAACCCGCCCACCAGGTCAAGGTGCAGGTGCGTGGTCATTTAAAGTGCTCTAGCTGAGTAACTGATGTGTTGGACCACACAGGTCAGCAATCGGCACCTCGTAGGTACAGGCATCGCGACAGGGGCTGCCATCGCAGCTCAGGCACGGGCTGGCGTTGTTTTCCAGCCGTGCATACTCGTGCTTCGCAATGGAGACATCACCATAATCCAGCGCGTACATACGCATGCGCAGGACGTCGGGGATGGAGACTTTGTATGGGCAGCTACCCTCGCAGTCGTTGCAGACATGGCGGCAGTAGCTGCTCTCTGTCATTTTCGCGTACTGCTGAAGGAGTTCCGCGTCATAGCGGCTCACCGCGCCCGTACCGCTGGCGCCCAGGAACTCATCGATCTGATCCCGATTACGCATGGTCACGATCAGGTTGTCGACATGCGGATGATTCAGAATCCACTTCATGGCGGCCTGGGAATAGGTATGGCCGTCACGTTCGTAGGGCCGCATGTCATTGAGTTTCGCACCACGAAGGACCTTCATGGCAATCACACCAATATCTTTTTCCTTGGCCTTCGCCATCATCTTCGGCAGACCCTGCTGGTTTGCAACGAAATCAAATGACCGGGTGAACATTTCGTAGAAGGCGGGATCCTCACCGAAATTGACTGCCAGCAACAGAACGTCAAACATGTCGTGATCGACCGCATAGTCCACACAATCCACCAGATACCCGCCATGGCCGGACATTCCCAGGTAGCGAACCTTGCCCTGCTGCCTGGCCTGATCAGCAAATCGATGCCATTCCTCGTTCTTCAGTCGATCAAGGTCATTCACGGCATGATTAAAAAAGACATCCACATAGTCTGTCTGCAAACGGCGCAGACTGGCATCCAGTCGGCTCATCATCTCACTGGCCGTGGCACGGGCACCGGCGTGGATCTTGGTCGCCAGGTACACCTTGTCGCGCCGGCCCTCCCGAAGTGCCTTGCCGATCACCTCTTCAGAGGTGCCATCTCCATAGCTTTCCGCAGTATCAAAATAATTGATACCCTGGTCCATGGCGTGATGCACCACATGTTCCTCCCCATGTCGCAGGGGAAAGGAACCGAAGGAAATATCCGAGACTTTCAGATCGGTTTTACCCAGGCGGACATAACGCTGGACACCGGCGGACCGCGGCGACGCCGCCGACACTGATGCCGTGGCCAGCCCGTTGACCGACAGCCCTGAGGCCAGGCCAGTCATGGCGCCCAGGCGAAGAAATGAACGTCGATCTACCTTGCTCATGGCTAAAACCCCATCGATGGAACTGCTTTAAGTTTATACCGGGATCAACAGGTCCCGAATCAATGTGACCAGCTTACCCCAGCCCCCGTCCGGCTTGAAGAACAGACGACATGGACGAAACACAGTGCTGCCTCGAGATCCAACACCCCGGATGATGATAGAGCCCCGCCAAATTCACAATTTTGATAGAAACGCCGCTACAATCCCGACAGCGGTCAGACAAGTCATTGATTGGGATGCATATTTTCTTCTGATGTACCTGTGCTGCACTTGCACATAGACTGGCCCTGTGGCAGCTTCTGCATCCAGCATAAGAGGTAAACCCTTGATACTTGATTTACACAGTCACTCGATCAAGTCAGACGATGGTCGAGCGAAAGTCGAAAACTATTGCCAGTGGATTCGATCGAAAGACATTCCGATCGACGGCTTTGTGCTGACCGAACACCGGCAGTTTGATTTCGAGTCTGACTATTCTGCGCTGGCAGACAAGCATGGCCTGGTGATCCTGAAAGGAGCCGAGGTTGAAACCGAGTACGGACACGTACTGGTATTTGGCGTCACGCCCGAACTGACCCGGGCATTTGACTTCAGCAGCATCAATCTGGAACTCGCTACGGTCATCGAGACCTGCGAGGTCCATGGTGCTGTCGCCGTACCCTGTCATCCCGGCCGACCCCGCGTCGGCATGTTTGCCCATACCGAGGAACTCGGTGTGCCCCCGGGTATAAAAATTGTTGAGATATACAATGGCGGCAGTCGGGAGAACGAAGACCAGATCGCCATCGACAACGCCGCGCAGCTGGGCTACCTGGGTATTGGCGGGAGTGATTCCCATATCGTCAGCCACATCGGTCGATGCGGAACCGAGTTTAACGCACCGGTAACAACCATGGACGACCTGGTTGCAGCATTGCAGGCTGGCGAGTTCAAGGCCATCAATTTCAAGCACTGAGCATTGCCAACAGGGTTTTTCAGGATTACTGGTCACTAGGATCACTGGGTCATACAAACACGGAACAACAGGAGGAGAGTCGGTTGGACGCAGATATTGAAGAGGTCAGGGAAAAGTTCCTGAACCTGGATTTCGATGAGAAAGAGTTCGACGTGGACCCGGCAGTGACCGTGGAATATGCAAGACTCTGCGGTGAAACTGCCGACAGGTTCCTGAACCCGGATGATCCCGACTTTCAGGCACCCCCCACCTGGGTTGCCAGTCTGAGCGGCCGGCGCATGCTGCCCGAGAACTTCCCGCGTTTCGGCATCGGTATGGACGC